>JACRTZ010000141.1 GCA_014304965.1 Vulcanimicrobiota bacterium
CGGGCAAGGGCTTCTTCCGCTACGAGGACGGCAAGCGAGAGCCGATCCCGGATCCCGACGTCGAAGCCGCCATCGCGGCGGAATCGAAGCGCCTAGGAATCACCCGGCGCGCGTTCACGAATTGCGAAATCGTCGAACGCTGCATGTACGCGCTCGTGAACCAAGGCGCGCAGTTGCTCGACGATGGCATTGCACTGCGTCCGGGCGACGAGGACATCGTCTGGGTGTACGGTTTTGGGTTTCCGTGGTGGCACGGCGGCCCGATGTGGTGGGCGGATTCCGTCGGCGTGCGCGCGATCCACGAACGCATCTTGGGGTGGCAGCGCGAACTCGGAACGCATTGGCAACCCGCGCCCATGCTCGCCAAACTCGCCGCCGAGGGCGGCACCTTCGCCCCGCACGCCAAGCTCGAGGTTCCCGCATAACATGGCCAGAGAAGCAGTCATCGTCAGCGGCGCGCGCACGCCGATCGGCCGCGCGTTTCGGGGCGCGTTCAACATGACGCACGGAGCGACCATGACCGGCCACGCAATCGAACATGCCGTCAAGCGCTCGAAGGTCGATCCCAACGACATCGAAGACGTCGTGGTCGGCGTCGGCATGCCCGAAGGCGCCGACGGCAACAACCTCGGGCGCAGCGCCGGCGTTCGCGCCGGCTTGCCGATCACGGTGGCAGGTCAAACCGTCAGCCGCTACTGCGCGTCGGGGCTGCAGGCGATCAGCGCGGCCGCGCAGCGCATCGTCGTGGACGGCGCGGACGCGATGGTCGCGGGCGGGTGCGAGTCCATCAGCCTCGTGCAGAACAACACCAACATCAAGTTCTACACCGAAGAGTGGCTGCTGCGGCATCAGGCCGACCTCTACATGCCGATGATCGAGACCGCCGACTTAGTCGCCCGCCGCTACGACGTGTCGCGCGAGCGCCAAGACGAATACGCGTTGCAAAGCCAACAGCGAACCGCGGCCGCGCAAGATGCGGGCCGTTTTGGCTACGAGATCGTGCCGCTGCCGGCGTGGAAATACGAAGAAGACAAAGACACCAAAGCCGTTCGCGAGGTGCGCGGCACGCTGACCAAAGATGAGGGCAATCGCCCCGACACGACGCTCGAAGGCCTCGCAAAACTCAAAGGCGTGAGCGTCACGAACCCCAAGTCCTCCATCACCGCCGGCAACGCGTCGCAACTTTCCGACGGCGCGGCGGCACTCGTGCTGACGAGCTACGATTACGCCGAGAAGCACGGCCTCGAACCGCTCGCCTACTATCGCGGCATGGCGGTTGCCGGACTGAAGCCCGAGGAGATGGGCATCGGCCCGGTGTTCGCCGTGCCGAAATTGCTCGAACGCCACGGCTTGAAGATCGACGACATCGACCTCTGGGAACTCAACGAAGCATTTGCCGTGCAGACCGTCTATTGCCGCGACACGCTCGGCATTCCGAACGAACGCTTCAACGTGGACGGCGGCGCGATCTCGATCGGGCATCCCTACGGCATGAGCGGCGCGCGGCTCACGCTGCACGGCATCGTCGAAGGGCGGCGCCGCAAGGCGAAGCATCTCGTGGTTACGATGTGCGTTGGCGGCGGCATCGGCGCGGCAGGACTGTTCGAATTGATCTAGCGAGGCCCTCGTGCCGCTAAAGATCGCCGTCGTCGGCGCGGGCGTCTGCGGGCTCGCGGCCACGAAAGCCCTGACGGCGGCCGGCTTCGCCGTGACCTGCTACGAACAAAGCGACCGGCTCGGCGGGCTGTGGGCGCTCGACAACCCGAGCGGCGTCGCGGCCGCCTATCGTTCGCTCTCGACCAATACGTCGAAGGAGCGGACCGCGTTCGGCGACTTTCCGATGCCGCCCGAATGGCCGCACTATCCGCGCCACGATCAGATTCTTTCGTATCTCGAAGAGTACGTGGACCGCTTCGCTTTTCGCGATGCGATCGTTTTCGGGACGAGGGTCGAGACTGCGGAACCGCGCGCCGGCGGCGGTTGGCTATTGCGTCTAGCCGGCGGTGAGGAGGTGGCGTTCGACGCGCTCGTCGTCGCGAACGGCCATCACTGGTCGCCGCGTCTGCCCGCGCCGCCGATTCCCGGAAGCTTCGACGGGCTCACGATGCACTCGCGCGACTTCCGCGACGCCGAGCCCTTTCGCGGCAAACGCGTCGCCGTCGTCGGGATGGGCAATTCCGCCATGGACATCGCGGTGGACTGCAGTTTCATCGCGAGAAAAACGTTTCTCGCGATGCGCCGCGGCGTGCACGTCATTCCCAAGACGTGGTTTGGTATTCCGAGCGATCGGATCCGCCGTCACCCGCTCTTGCCGTTCAAGGTTCGTCAGTTCCTGACGCGTTTGCTGACGCGCGTGAGTGTGGGCGTGCAGCGGACCTACGGCCTGCCTGAACCCACGCATGAAGTGCTGACCGCCCATCCGACCTTGTCGGACGACATCTTTCCGCGTTTGCGCGCGGGCGCGGTCGAACCGGTGCCGGAGATCGTCGAACTGCTCGGCGATCGCGTTCGCTTCGCGGGCGGCCGGATCGAAGCGCTCGACGCGATCGTCTATTGCACGGGTTATGATTTTCTATTTCCGTTTCTGCCCGCGGAGGTCGCCGCCGGGCTCGATACCACGATCCCGCTGTTTCGGCGCATGGTCCCGATCGGCGTGCCGAATCTCTTCTTCATCGGCCTCGCCAGCGCGGTCGGCTCCATCTTTCCGCTCGCCGAGTCGCAGTCGGAATGGCTCGTCGACATTCTGCGCGGCGAATACGCGCCGCCGGACGATACGGCAATGCGCGCCGACGTCGCGCGCGAGCACGCCGCCACACGCCGGCGCTACGTCGCCTCGAAGGGTCACGTCGCGCAAGTGGACGTAGACCTCTACGTTGCCTCGCTCGAGCGCGAGCGCGCGGCCGGCGCCAAACGGACCGAAGCGGCGCCGATGTTGCGCTCGAGGCCTTAGGAGGGTATCATCGCGGCATGCGTACGCTCTTCGCTTTCGCCGCAATCGTGGGGCTCGCGGCGGCCTCCTACCTCACGGCCGACGCAAAGTTCGGGCCGCTCGACAATGGCAAGGCCATTTTCCAAACGGGAACCGATCTCTCGGGCAAGACGATCGTTGCGACGAAGCGCTCGCTGATGCCGAGTTGCGCCGCCTGCCACAAAGCGGACGGCTCGGGCGGCCTAAAGCTTCCCGGCGGTGCGGTCAGCGCCGACCTGCGGCACAAGTCGCTGGTGTCCGGCAAGCATCCGTACACGACCGCGCTCATCGCGCGCGCGATCACGAGCGGCGTGGATAACGAAGGGAAGAAGCTCGATCCCGCGATGCCACGCTGGAAGCTCTCGTCGCGCGACCTGCACGACGTCGTACTCTACGTCCAGTCGCTGAAGTAGTTACTGCCAGTCGAGGTTGCGGTCGCGCGGGACAACCCGGCGTAGCGTAAACAGATCGCCGTCGTCGAGCGGCACGCCGCGCGATTTCCACGAGCGGTAATCGTCGTACTGCGCGGCGACGAACCGGCCCGTGATGCCTTTCGCGGCGTCCGAAACCAAGAACAGTGCCGCACTCGCACCGACTTCCGGTGACACCGCGCCGCGAAGTTTCTCAGCACTGGATTGCGCGTCCAGCGCTAAGCGCGTCGCCACCAACCCCGGTCCCAAACAATTGATCTCAACTAGCGGCGCGAGCTCTTTAGCGACCGTCTCGGTAAACCGCACGACCGCGACCTTGCTGCATGCGTATGCCGTATGGTCCGGAAACGGCGTACTCGCCCCGCCGCCCGAAAACAGCACGATGCGGCCACCACCCGCGGCACGCATGTGCCGAGCAGCAACGCGCGTTATCAGGAACGTTCCGAACAGGTTGATCCGAATCGTCTCCAACCACGCGTTCGAATCGACGTCGGTGATGCTGCCGACGGGCCCCATGACGCCGGCGGCGTGGATAACGCCGTCGCAGCGATCGAATCTCGCAATCGCCCGTGCGAAGAATTCCTCGACGTCCGCCTCTTCGCCGACGTCACCGGCCACGGTCTCTACGTAACCGGAACCTTTCAGCTGCGCGAGCCTCGCGGCGCTTTCGGCGAGCACCGCCGCTCCACGCGCGGCCAGCACGACGTTCGCGCCGGCGGCCCGGCACGCGGTCGCGCAAGCGAAGCCTATACCCATGCTCCCGCCGGTTACGAGTATCGTCTTTCCCGCGAGTGCGCCGGCTTCGGATATCATTGCGGGCAATCGGTTCGCACGAAACGCGGCAAACTCCGGCAGGGACATCCGACGTATCGCCAGACTAAAATCCGATGGAGCAAATCGCGGTCGTGGGCTTGTGGCATCTCGGATGCGTCACCGCCTCCTGCCTGGC
>JACRTZ010000131.1 GCA_014304965.1 Vulcanimicrobiota bacterium
CCGGCGGCTTATCGGTCGCGCGGATTGCCGCGCGCGCCGGCGACAACGTCGGCCTGCTCGCGTTCGCGGCGCAGCCCGTGCTTTCGATCGCGCCGCGCCGCGGCGCGGCGCACGTGAACGCGCTCGCGCGCGCCGCCTACAATCTGCAGCCCCGCCACGAGGAGCCGGATTACGAGACGACGTTTGCTTGGATCAAGCAGCGCTACTCGAAGCGCAGTTTGATCGTGCTGTTCAGCGATATGTTCGATCCGGTAACATCCGCCGCCGTGCTCTCGGGCTTGGCGACGCTCGTGCCGCGCCATCTCGTCATGTGCGTCCTGATGAACGACGCCGCGATCGCGACCGCGCTCGCGACGGTCCCGATATCGCCGCACGACGCGTACCGCACGAGCGTGGCGATGGATCTCAGCGACGAGCGCGATCGGGCGATCGCGCTCTTGCGAGCGCTCGGCATCATTACGATCGACGTGCCGGCGCCGCGCTTGACGGTCGCATTGCTCGATGCCTACCTCGACGTCAAAGCGCGCGGCTTGATCTGACCGCAGCGCGTTAGCGGCGGCGCGCTTCGAAGATCGTCAGAAAACCCGCTTCGTGCAATGTGTCGCGGCGCGTTTCGAAAAACGACAGAAAGCGCGATTGCGTCACGTTCGCAAGACCGGTCGTCACCGCGTGAACGGCGGTGTAGAACGGATAGCGGCCGGCGGCGATCGTCTCCGCACTCGGAAGGGCCCCGTCGATCGCGATCACGCGCACGCCGGCGGGGTCGCGCGCGTACGGCAGGCCGACGTACCCGACGCTGCCGCGCGTTGTGCGCACTGCTTGGAGCACGGCGCCCGAGGTATTGTCCACGAGCAAGCCGTCCGATGCCGACGGCGCGCCGAACGCTGCCGCGAACAGTTTGGTCGTTCCCGAACTCGGTGCGCGCAGCACCGGCACGATCGGAGCGTTGGCGCCGCCGAGCGCAGACCAGTTGCGCGCCGATCCGGAAAAGATCGTCCCGATCTGCGCGCGCGTGAGCGACGCGACGCCGGCGCTCGGATCTGCAACGATCGCGTAGGGCACGACGGCGATCGGCCGAGCGATGTCGGCGGCCACTTCGGGTGCGCGATCGAGCACTGCGATGTCGCTGTCGCCGCCTTCGAGCGACCGGATTGCTTCGCGATAGGTCATCTCGCGCACGCTGACCGGCGGCGCGCCGGCGTTCGCGCGCATGTAGTCTTTGCCGATGGCGTCGACGAGGCGCGCGAACGGCGCCATGGCCACAATCCGAATTTGCAGCGGCGTCGGAGCGGGCGACGGCAGCGGCTGCGAATCCGACGGCACTGCCAAAAGGGCGGCCAGGCCGGCGAAGACCATTGCGGCAGTGCGGCGTCCGAAGATCATGATGCGGTGGCTTCCACACGCAGGCCTCGACGGCTTCCCGCGAAGCCGAGGTAAAGGAAGAGCAACACGGCGGTTAGGGCACCGAAGCCCAACCGAAATGCGATTCCGGTCCGTTGCGGCGTCACGAAGCCTTCGATCGTGCCGGCCACGACGAGCAGTCCCGCCACGCCGATCAGCAACGTTCCAGCGCGCCGCGCCGCCGCTTTGAGCGCGTCGATGCGACGCAGGCGGCCGGGCGCAACGACGGCTTTGGCGAGCATCAGGCCCGCCCCGCCTGCGATTTGGATCGAGGTCAATTCGATGACGCCGTGCGGCGCGATCGTCGCCCAGAAATCGAGTCCGAAGCCCTTGGCCGCAAAGAGCGCGCCGAGCGCGCCGAGCATCAGTCCGTTCTCGAGAATGGACCAGATGGTCAGAATGCCGAGCGTCATGCCGCCGGCAAACGCCATCATCGCGACCTTGATGTTGTTCGTGATGATTTCGCTCGAAACGAGCGGCGCGAGGGAGCGGTCGAATGCGAAGTTCGAATTGTGGAGGCTCTTGTCGACGTCGGGGATCCAACTGGCCGGAAGCAAGGCGTACGCATTGAGGGAGCGCTGCGCGACGAGGAAGTACGCGACGACAGCAGCTGCGACGAACAGCGCGGTCGTGCCGCCGATCTCCCGCGCGCACCGCCGCACCTCGCGCGGGAAAATCGTGCCGAAGAATTCGGCCAGCCGCATCCAGCCGTTTTGGGCGCGGCTTGCGTGAACGAATGCGTGGGCTCGCGCCGTGAGGCGGTTGAGATACGAGCGAAGTTCGAGCGAGTAGCCTCGCGTTTGCGCCGCGGCGAGGTCGGTCGTGACCGAGCGGTACAAGAGAGCGGTTCTGCGCAAGTCCGCTCCGCTGCGATGACGTGTGCCGCGCTCGGCTTCGCCGAGCAGCCGTTCGAGTTCGTCCCAACCGGCCTGCCGCCGCACCCCGAAGGTCCGTTCGCGCATCTAGGAGCCTGTCGGACTATGGTCATGCGCGTTGTTGCGCACGCCGCGGGCTGACGGCGAGAATTGACGAGCGTGGAATGACAGCGTCATTTGAGCGAGGAGAGACGAAGCCGGCGGCCGACGCCGTGCGCGACCCGAAGGGCTACGGTGATTTTGGCCGATTTCATCGTCGAGTCTTCGGTCACCGAGCGCTGCTATGCTCCCTTCGCCTCTCCTCGAAATCGGCTCAAAATAACCTGTAGCACCGCGCACGAGCATAGTCCGACAGGCTCCTAGCCCCCTTTCGCAGGACTGGGTGCGAGCCTTCCCGGACTCGCTCGAACTACACGTGGAACGAAACGTCGAGGTCGCTACCGGCGAAAGCGTCGCCTTCTCATACGAGCTGGCGGGCCTCGGCAGCCGCTTCCTCGCGTACTTTATCGACTTTGCGATTCAGATCGCCGTCGTCATCGGTGCGGTGCTGTTCTTCAGCTGGCTTTCGAGCGCGTTCCCCCAGCCGGCCAAAGCGGCGGGCGTCTCCAAGTTTGCGACCGCTATCGTGATCGGAACGCTCGTGTTCGCTCTGTTCATGCTGTTTTTCGGCTACTTCATCATCCTCGAGTGGCTGTGGGGAGGCCGTACGCTCGGGAAGCGGCTGATGGGGCTTCGCGTCGTACGCGACGGCGGATTTCCGCTCGACTTCACGAGTTCGGTCGTCCGCAACGTCGTGCGCATGCTCGAATTCGGGCTCGGCTTCTACGTGGTGTCGGCGGCGGCGACGATCTTGTCGCCCTTCAACCGGCGGCTCGGCGATATGGCCGCCGGCACGATCGTCGTGCGCGATCATCGCTACGAACGGGCGTCGTATTCGGTCGGCCGCGAAAGCGGCGACGACCTCGTGGTTGCCGCGCTCGCGCCAGAAGAGCGCGCGCTCGTCCGGCGCTATGCAGATCGGCGCGACGCGCTCGGTCCGACGGCGCGCACGACCGTCGCAGCCTCGATCGCTCGTGCGGTACGCCCAAAGCTTGCAGCCAATTACGCGCACCTCGACGACGATGCGCTGCTGACGTACTTAGCCGAACACGCGCTCGGCTGACGCGCTACCGCCGCTCGGCGTCGAGCCGCGCAAGTGCGCGAAGTGCGCCGCGATCGGCTACGACGGCCGCGACGGCGCTGCGAATGGCGCGCGCGCGAAGCGCTTCGTGCAGCCACAGCGTCGGGCTGGCGACGGCGCCGCCCATTCCGCCGGCGATCGCGTCGCCGGGTGCAAACGTTTCGAACGAGAGTCCCGCCGACGACGGGTCGTCTCGTTGCAGGCGATCGAGCGCAGCGAGCAGCGCCTGCAGCATCGCTTCGTCGCAACGGATCGAGGAAACCGGCACTACGGCGTAGAGCTGCCCGCCAAAATCTCCCTCGAAGATCGCGTACGCTCCCGGCACGGCGCGCGCTTCGGCCAGCGTCCGCAGCGCGAGGTGCGCTACCGCGTCCCCGGCCGCAACTGCGTCCGCTACGCCGGTGCGCCGCAGGCGCAGGGCTCGTGCGACGATGGAACTCGCGATCAGCGCCGCGCCGGCGAGCGCAAGCGCGCGTCCCCGAGCTATTTTCCGCCGCGCCTCAGACGTCCGAGCAGATCGCGCGCAAAGTCCATAGCGCTGCGTTTCTTCTCGTCGTAGAGCAGTGCGGCTTGGGCCGGCGTCATGTGTTTGCCGTTTTCATAGAAGAACGCCGCGCTCTCGCCGACGACGATCGTGCCGGCATAGGCGATCGCGCCTTTGAGTGCGATTCCCGCAACCGGAACGAAGCCGGCAAGTTCGCGGTACAAGGCGCGCCAGCCGAACCCGCCGCCGACGACGGGCAGCAGTTCCCACACCCGTTGGACGTCGGGATCTTTACCGTACGTTGCGCCGATTTGCAGCATGAGCACGATCTGCATGCCGGTCACGGCGACCATGTCGCCGGCCGAC
>JACRTZ010000230.1 GCA_014304965.1 Vulcanimicrobiota bacterium
GATCTGCCGCGAACGTTCAGAGCGCGTGGAAGCGACCGGTTGATCCATATGGACCCATTACCCCGCTGCGGAGGGCGGTATTCCCGCCGCGGCCTAAAAGATAGACCCTAGTGGTTAACGCACAGTTCCCCGCAGAACAATCGGCCGACGGTACCTTCGAACGCCAGGACGACGCGTTCCGCGCCTGGGTGATGGACGACGGAAGCTCGCCGTACACGGCAGAGGCCGGGCGCTACCACCTTTACGTTTCGTCGGCATGCCCGTGGGCGCACCGTACGATTATCGTGCGGTCGCTCCGCGGTCTCGAAGCCGCCATTGGCATGACCGTGGTCGATCCGGTACGCGACGAGCGCGGGTGGGCTTTTCGTGACGGCGATGGTTTTTCACACGATCCGATCAATCATTTTGCGTATTTGAGCAAAGCTTACGCCGCGAGCGATCCCGCCTACCGCGGACGCGTCACCGTTCCCGTGCTGTGGGACACGCACACCGGCTGCATCGTGAGTAACTCCGATGACGACATCATGCGAATGCTGGAAACGCAGTTCGCGTCGGTTGCAAGCGGGCCGGACCTGTATCCGGAACAGCATCGTAATGCGATCGACAAATTGAACGAGGTCGTTTACCAGAGGCTCAACAACGGCGTCTATCTCGCCGGCTTCGCCACGACACAAAGCGCATACGAACGAGCTGCCTATAAAGTTTTTGAAACGCTCGACATGCTGGAGCGGCGCCTAACGTCTTCGCGCTACCTTTTTGGAAGCCAACCCGTGGAAACGGATTGGCGCGCGTTCGTCACGCTGATCCGCTTCGATCCCGTGTACTACGGGCATTTTAAATGTAATCTTCGCCGGATCGCAGACTACCCGAATCTCTACGGATATATGCGCGACCTCTATCAGCTCCCCGGCGTTGAGCCCACCGTGAATTTTGATCACATTAAACGGCATTATTACTACACGCACGCCGACATCAATCCGACGCGGATCGTGCCGATCGGCCCAATGCAAGATCTCCGCGCGCCCCATGGGCGCGAGAAACTGTAAGGGCTTGGACCACGCGCGTGATTTTGTCGGTTACGGAAACCGGCCGCCACATCCGCGGTGGCCCAACGGCGCGCGCATCGCGGTGCAAATCGTGATGAACTACGAAGAGGGCTCTGAGTATTCGATTCCCGACGGCGACGGTTTCTCCGAGAGCTATTTGACGGAAGTTCCCGGCGCGACGCTCGGGCCCGGCACCCGGGATTTAATCGTGGAGTCCGTGTATGAGTACGGCAGTCGGTCAGGCTTCTGGCGGCTCATGCGGATATTTGCGGAGCACGAGCTGAAAGTCACCGTCTTCGGCGCTGCGCTTGCATTGGAGCGTAATCCCGAAGCTGCAGCCGCCATACGGGACGCCGGCCATGAAGTGTGCTCGCACGGTTGGCGATGGGTCGGCTTCGCTACGATGAGCAAAGACGAAGAACGTGCGCAGATGCAGCGAGCCATCGCCTCGATCGAACGAACGACGGGCACGCGGCCCTACGGCTGGTACTGCCGGTATGCGCCTAGCCTCAACACGCGCCGGCTCCTCGTCGAAGAGGGCGGCTTTCTATACGACTCCGATGCGTACAACGATGACGTTCCGTACTGGGTGAATGTCTCGCAAAAGCCGCACCTCGTCATCCCTTACACGCTGGATGTAAACGACATGAAGTTTTCGGTCGCGCCGGGATTTTCGGCTCCGTCGGGATTCTTTGAATATATGCGCGACGCCTTCGACGTATTATATCGCGAAGGTAAAACGCACCCGAAAATGATGTCCGTCGGACTGCACGCTAGGCTGGCCGGGCGGCCCGGGCGCGCGGCCGCGCTCGAACGATTCTTGGATCACGTGCAGAAACACAAGGATGTCTGGATTTGCCGACGCGTAGACATCGCGCGCCACTGGATCGCGACTCACCCAGCGTGACCTCTCCGGCAAACGACGTTGTGGCGCGGCTATTGGAACTCTCGGCGCTCGGACGATACGATGGCGGGATCGACCGCGGTTTAGCCACACCACCAGAACGCGCCGCGCGCGAACGGTTCGCGTACTGGGCGCGCAGGGCCGGATTCACGCTCTCGCAAGATGTGGTCGGGAATCTCTTCGCGCGCCGCAGCGGAATGCACGACGTTGCGCCGATCGTCGTTGGTTCTCACCTGGATACGGTGCGCACGGGCGGAGCGTACGACGGAGCGTACGGCGTCGTGGGGGCCCTCTGCGCTTTGCAGATATTGGATCGGGACAAATGCGTGACGACCAGGCCAGTAGAAGCCGTGGCCTGGGCCGGCGAGGAAGGGAGCCGCTTTCCGCTGGGATGCCTCGGCAGTTCGGTATTTGCTGGTTTGACCTCCGAAGGCGATGCGCTCGCGCTTCGCGATAATGACGGCATCTCGCTCAACGCCGCACTGCAGTCGCGCGAAAGCGGTTCGCTGCCGGATGTCCCCGTGCGCCCGCGACAGGAGACCGCCGCGTATCTCGAACTGCATGTCGAGCAGGGGCCGGTCCTTGAAGCGGCCGGCGTGAGTTTGGGCGTCGTTACTGCGATCGCCGCACAGCGGCGCTACCGCGCGATCGTAAAGGGCGCGAGCGGACACGCGGGCACCGTGCCGATGGAGCGGCGCTCGGATGCGTTGTGCGGCGCCGCCGACATCGTTCTTGCGGTCGAACGTGAAGCGCGCAGTTCCGCCGGTGCCGTGGCGACGGTCGGACACGTGAAGGTCGAACCCAACGGGACAAATATCATTCCGCTTCGCGTCTCGCTCTCGGTAGACATACGCTCATCGGAAGACGCACGCGTTGAACACATCGAGCGTGCACTGCAGACGGTCATCGCAGAAACCGAGCGCCGCCGTGGCGTGCAGATCGCTTTGGAGCGCCTGGAAGTTCGCGCCGCAGCGCCCATGGATGCACGGCTGCGCGCCGCCCTGCACCGCAGCTGCGCCGCCATTGGCCAACCCGCGCTCGACATCACGAGCGGGGCAGGGCACGATGCGACGTGCCTATCGCGCGTCGCTCCCGCGGCCATGCTGTTCGTCCCGAGCGTTGGGGGCGTCAGCCACATCGGCGCAGAGCGAACGGAAGACCGCGACCTCGAATTGGGCGTCGCAGTCTTGGCCGCCGCAATCATCGAGGTTGACCGCGACCTCGGCCAGAACTAACGGCGATGCGTTTTTTTATCTGCGGCTCCGCGCTGCGCGGCCAGCCCGACCACCAAACTTTAGGCGACGCGCGTTTCCTAGGTGAGGCGCGAACGGCGCCGCGGTACCGGCTGCATTCGGTTGCGGACGAACATCCCGGCATCTACGAAGTGGCCGACGGCGGCGTTTCGATTGCCGGCGAGCTGTACGAATTCACGCCGGCACAACACGCCCATCTCCTTGCTACCGAACCACCGAATCTCTACGATTCCCCGGTCGAACTCGAAGACGGCTCCAGCGTACCGGCAATGATTTATCCGCGGGAGCTCATCGAGCGCAATGGCTACGCCGACATCTCCCATCATGGCGGTTGGGCGGCCTTTAAAGCGGCTAAGACTTCCTAACTAGCTACCGCGATACGTGGAGTAACCCCACGGAGCCAGCAGCAGAGGCACGTGGTATTTTGCGTTCCGGGACTCGATTCGAAAACGCACCGGGATCTCGTCATAAAACGCGCCACCCAACTGCTTGCGAACTGCAAAATACGAACCAACCGCGAACACGATTTCGTACGTTCCCGGCTCGAGCGCTCCGCCGAAGGGCGCCGGAATACGGCCGTCCGCATCAGTCTTCGCGCCGGCGATTCGTCGCCGCTCGCCGTCAACGCGATACAACGTCACGGCAATGCCTTCGGCCGGAGCGCCCGCCGCTACGTCCAGGATGTGGGTCGAGAGCATCAGGGAACACCCGCTCCGCCAGCGATCCACGCGCCGACCAGTGCGCGTTCGCGCGCTGTCATTCCGGTGACGTTCCCAAGGGGCATCGCATTGGTGGCGACGGCCTGCTGATAGATGCGTTGGGCATTTGCCGAAATATGCGCCGGCGAATCGAGCAGTACCCCCGCCGGAGGATTTGCGAATCCGGGCTGCGTTGGGTGAGCGCTATGGCACGTTGCGCAGCGCTGAGCGAAACCCGGCTGGACCAGTGCGAAGGCGACGGCAGGATTCGTGGAGCCTTGGGGGTGTGGCGCGATGGCGATTGCCGCAGCGGCGAGCACGATTCCCGCAGCTATGGGTAGCGCCGGAACGCTTCGGCCCTCGTGCGTAAGAATAAAATAGTACCGAACCAGCACGC
>JACRTZ010000205.1 GCA_014304965.1 Vulcanimicrobiota bacterium
ATGCTCATGCACAAACTATATCACAACGGACGTAAATAGATCAGAGTCACCTTAGGCCGAAGCTTGGTGGTGGGTGTAGTCGCGCAGCCACGATTCGAACTCCTCGGCCGGAACGGGCTTGCTGATCAGCATGCCTTGCGCCAGGTCGGCGCCGAGCGCGACGACCGCATCCCAGACGTTCTGATCTTCGATGCCCTCGACCACGACGTCCACGCCGAGGCGGTGCGCTAAGTCCACGGTAGCCGAGACAATCGCGCCGTCTTGCGGATCGTCGAGCATGCCGCTCACGAACGAGCGGTCGATCTTGAGTTCGTTGACGGGATAGCGCTTGAGGTGCGCGAGCGCCGAGTAGCCGGTGCCGAAATCGTCGATGGACAAGCGGACGCCGAGCGCCGAGAGGCGGCCGAGCAATTCGACCGCGCGCTCGGCTTCGGCCGTGATCGTTCCTTCGGTCAACTCGAGGCAGAGTTGCGAGGCCGGAATCTCGTAGAGCGCGAGCAATCGCGTAACGGTATTGGTCAAGCGCGAATCGCGGAGATTGAAGGCCGACAGGTTGACCGCCATGCGCATCGTGTGGCCGAGCCGCCGCCAACGCTTGAGTTGCCGGAGGCTCGTGCGCAATACCCATTCAGTCAGCGGTCCCATCATGCCGATTTCCTCGGCGACGGGAATGAATTTGTCGGGCGACAGCAGGCCGCGCTCCGGGTGATCCCAGCGGACGAGCGCTTCGACGCCGACGACTTGCCCGGTGCTCAGGCTGATTTGCGGGTGGTAATGCAGCAGTAGCCGGTCGTTCGCAATCGCTTCGTGCAAGGCGGTAGCGGTGCCGAGCCGGCGCTGCGCTTCTTGGTCGTCGGCGCTCGAGAAGACGGCGACGCCGGTTCGGCCGCGCTTGGCGACGTACATCGCGATGTCGGCCTGCCGCAACAGTGCTGCAGATTCGGCTTCGGGAGTAGATACGGCAATGCCGATGCTCGCGCCCACGACCAGCGTTTGACCGGCAATGCGATAGGGCGCGATGAGCGACTTGACGATGCGGTCCGCGACGAGTTGCGCTTCGGCGACGCCGTGGTTCGGCAGCAGCACGCCGAATTCGTCGCCACCCAGACGCGCGACGACGTCTCCGTCGCGCACGCGCGTGCGGAGGCGAGGCGCCACTTCGCACAAGAGCGCGTCGCCCCAATGGTGGCCGAGCGCGTCGTTGACGTCTTTGAAACGGTCGAGATCGATGAACAGTACCGACAACGGCTTGCTCGTACGTGCGGCTGTAGCGAGTTCTTCGTCGAGCCGCGAGCGCAGGTGGGTGCGATTCGGAAGCCCGGTCAGCGGGTCGTGGCGCGCCTGGCTCGCAAGCGTTTCCTCGGCGTGCTTGCGCTCGGTCACGTCGCGCCCGCACAGCACGACGCCGGCGACTGCCGGGTCGAGCAGGCAATTCTTGATCAAGATTTCGATCGAACGCATCCCGCCGTCGGCGTGCCGAACCGCGAGTTCAAAGCGTTCTTCGAGGTCGGGATTCGCAGTCGAGCGCGCGATGGCGGTTGTCAAGCGGCGTTGCGAGGCTTCGTCCACCGCGTCGCCGAGCGCCCCGTCGAGAATGCGTTGGGGATCGTAGCCGAGGACCGTTTCGTGCGACGGGCTCGCAAACGTCGGTTTGCCGAAGGCGTCGAGAACGAGGATGAGGTCCGTGGCATGTTCGGTCAGCGCTTTGAAGCGACGGTCGCGGTCGCTCAGAAGACTTGTCTGCTGGGCGATGCGCAGGGACATCTCGCGTAGGCGCCCGATGACGGCGGCGACGACGGCCTGCACGATGATGATCGAGAGGGTCACCTCGACGGTGACTTGCGAATCGAGCGATGCGCGGTGGAGCACGATCGCATCCGCGGCCCCCGTAACGGCGGCCGCCGTAACGCCGACGGACATTCCGAACAGACACGCGATGACGACGACGTCGAGCCAATTGATGACGATTGTCAACGGCGCGGCGGAACGCGCGAACTCCGGCGATACGAGGGACAAAACCACGTCAATTGCCGTGAGCCCGGCGAGCATCGCCAAGGGCACGAGACGGGTGGCTGGCAGCGTGCGCAACGCCACCGGCACAAATTTCTCCACGATCTAGTGGTCGGCGGCCCGAGCCGTGCCCTTAATGGAGCCGGGCGGTCCCCCTCAGATTCTCGGCCGCCGCGCGATCCACGAGCCAGGTCGGACCGCCAGCGAGCGGGGCCACGATCTGCACCGGCAACCGGACGGGATCGTAGGCGCCCTCGAGAGCCGCGGCCAGCGCCTGGGCTTTCGCCTCGCCGGCGGTCGCGATCTCGACCCGCCGCGCGGCGTTGATCGCGCGGGGCGTAAGTGTCAGCCGGTAGGTGCCGTTGTAGGGGGCCGCGGTCGACTTGACCAGCAGTTCGTCACCGTCGCGGGGATCGGTCCCGGGAACGAGGGAGGCCGTATGCCCGTCGGGCCCCAAGCCGAGCATCACATAGTCGAAGACTGGCGCGTCCCCGAGTTGCGTTCGCAGCACCGAACGATAGGCGGCCGCGCCCGCCTGCGGATCGTCCTCGCCGCGCATCCGAAAGATGTTGACGGCCGGGATGCCGAGCGGAACGAGCATCGTCTCGGACGCCATCTTGAAGTTCGAGCTGTCGTCGCCTGGCGGCACACACCGTTCGTCGCCGAAGAAAAAGCGCACCGCATTCCAGTCGAACGCGCCCGCCTCGCCGGCCAAAAGCGCGTAGGCGGCCTTCGGTGTCGAGCCGCCCGCAAGCGCCACGACAAACGTCCCGCGGGCGGCGATCGCTTCGCGCGCGGCGTCGGTGAAACGGTCCGCAACGGCGCGCGCGAGCGCCGCCTCGTCGGCAACGACGACGACCTCGGGCGCTGCGCGGCTCACGCGAGGACTTCGCGCACCGTCAAGAGCGACGTTTCGAAGATGCGATCTTTTCCCGAACTCAAGATGGCCCGTTCCATGAGTGAGAGGTTGTCCACGTTGAGCAGCGGGACGGACCACGTCGGCTTCGCTTTGGCGCCGGTGACGCACAGGCAGACGATCGTCGGATCGTCCGCGCACAACTCGGCCGCGTATTGGGAATCGCCGGTGGACAGCGTGACGCTTTGCACGCGGCGCGCGTCCCCCTTCGCGATTTTCGAGAACCGGATCGTGCGGCCGCGCGCACGGAAACGGTCGCGCCCCGCCGGCTCCCACGATAGGCGGCTCGCAAGCCAGCCGGCCAGATAATACGCCTCGGCATCGGAACCGCTCGCGATCGCGAATTCGGTGATGTTAAAGAGATCGTCGTGCAGCGCCGGATCGTCGAAGAATTGCGCGATCATGTCCATCCACGGCGCCAAGCGCATGAAGGCCAGGTCGTGCAACGCAATACGCGGGTACTTGGCGAAAAATTCTCCGAGTTCGCGAATCGTTTCGGCATCGCGCGCGCGCCCGGACGAATCGACGATGACGGTGCTCGCGAGTTCGGCGAGCCCGGAAAACGTCCGGCTCTCGAGCAGCCGCGCGCCCGACCACCACAAGACGGTTGAAACGTCGCGCACCGTCAATTCGCCGACGGCGTTGAGGATGATGGGCGGATCCTGGCCCCGCACGTCCACGTCGATGCGTTCGGTGATGACGGTCGTGCCGGCATTATCGCGTGTGGACGTCGCGACGTTCGCGCCGTGCATCTTGCCGGTTGCGTCGAGTAAGATCGTGCGAGCGGGATGCTTGTCGGCCAAGCCGGCCGCGCGCTCGAGCACGCGCTCGCGAGCGACGGGATCGTCCACGAAGACGATCAGATTCATCGTCGCGACCGAGGTCGACGTGCCGGTCGGCGACGACGAGGCGGCTTCGCGCGAGCGATGTAGTTCTTCGATGAGCGCGCGCACGTCCGCGAGCGACTCTACATGAGTGCCCATCAGATTCTGCGCCACTCGCGGCCGTCGGCGACCAAGAGCGCGTCGCCGCTCTGCGGCCCCTGACTGCCTGCGACGTAATTGGGAAAGTCGCTTGCGCGCGTGTTCTGCCAGCGGTCGAGAATCGGCATAACCGCTTCCCATGCGATCTCGACAGCATCCCAGCGGGTGAAGAGCGTCGCGTCGCCGCGCATCGCGTCGCCGATTAACCTCTCGTACGCCGGTGCGGAGACGACGCCGAAACCGGTGCCGTAGTTGAAATCCATCGTCACGGCGCGAATGTGCATCTTGGGCCCCGGCACCTTCGCGTTGAAACGCAGCGAGATGCCCTCTTCGGGCTGAATCTTCATGACGAGCGTGTTGGTCTCGATT
>JACRTZ010000117.1 GCA_014304965.1 Vulcanimicrobiota bacterium
GCCCACATCACCGAACCGTCGCTCTTGCCGATCGCGGTAGTCCAAAATGCGCCATCGGCGATTCCGCTGCTCGGCCTTTTTCTGCTCGCGTACGGCGTCGCGTTCGGCGGCTATCTGGCGTTCTGCCGCAGCGCGATGCCCTCGGCTCGCGTCGTATGGTGCGCCTTCGCGCTCGCGGCCGTCGCGATGATTGCGATGCCGTTCTTTCCGACGACGGATCCGTACGCGTACGCGTTGTACGCGCTCGAGGCCGGCCCGCTTCACCTCAACCCCTACGTTTCGCAACCGGTCGGCGCGTTCGCGAATGGATGGGGTCCGCAGCTGGCAGCGATCTTCCCCGATCCGAACGCCTACGTGCGGTACTGCAACTATGGGCCGTTCGCGACGGCCGGGTACGGCCTGCTCGCGATCCCGTTCGCCCACGCTCCGCTCGGCGCGTTCCTCTATGCGGAACGCATCTTCGGCGCGCTGTGCGTCGCGTTCACCGGGTTCGTGCTGTCACGCACGACGGCGGGTGACGTTGTGGACGGATCGCGCCGGGCGGCCCTCTTCATCTTGAATCCGCTCGTGCTCTTCGAGCTGATCGCCTTCGCACACGGGGATGCCCTGATGTTCGCGCTGCTCGCGCTCGCGTGGCGCGGCTGGCGCCTGCGTGCGTATATGCCAGCTGCTTTTTTCTGCTTCGCAGCGATGGCCACGCGGTCGGTTGCGGTCGTGCCGCTCGCGCTGCTGTTCGTCGCCGCCGTCCGAGACAAGGATAAGCGTTCTGTACTTTTATCGCCCCGTGCCGACGTCATGCTCGGCGTCACGCTCGCTTGGGGCTTGACGATTTTTACGTGCGTAATCATGTGGGGCTGGCACTCGTTGTCGTTTGGAAGCGCGCCGGCGTTCAACGCCTTTTCGGCGCCGCTCGTCTTTCTGACGAGGACCATTGCACCGCACGCGGGCCTCGCGTTCGCCGTCACGCTGCAAGCCGCTTTCGGCGCCGTGGTCGCCGCGCTCTTGCTCGCGCGCTGGTGGCGAAAGCGGGATTCGATTGCCCCCGCTTTTTTGCCGTTCGCGGCGCTTGCGGGTTTACCGACGATCTATCCGCACTACCTAACTTGGGTCGGTGGCGTTCGTTCGGTCGTCAGCGACGAGCGCTTTGCTCGCGTGGCGAACGTCGCGATGCTCGTCGCGCCGCTCTGGTATCTCGTCAAGCTCAACGTTTTTCCGTTCCCGGGGCCGCCGCCCGCAGCGTTCGTCTTCGTCCTGGTCGTGACGTGGGGAACGGTGTTGGTCGTGCTGCGTTATCCGGCCGCGCGTGCCTCGGGGACCAGCTCCGCAATCGAAGCGGGCTGAAGGGTCGTCAGCGGCGGAGCGGCCGCTTTGGGCGTGCCCGAGGTCAGCGTCATGACGTTGGGAATGCCCGCATATGCGAGCACGCGCGCGCACAGCGGTTGGAAGGCGCGCACGAAGCGCGCGACAGTCAAGCGATCCGTTCCCGGCCGCTCGACGAGGGCCCACGCGAGCGATCCCGCGGCCAGACCCACGACGCCGGCGACGAGCGCCGCAAACCAAAAACCGTCGCGTGGCGCGAGCGAATGCATGATCGCCGATTCGATTGGCTCGTGAACCAGATAGATGCTGTACGAAGCGACGCCGATGCCCGACAGCAGTCGGCTGCCGAAGATGCGCCGCAGCAGCGGCTCGTTTCCGACCCACACGACGAAGAAGAACGCGACCGCGTGCCAGCCGGCATTCGTTTGAATCGGGAAGTGGTAGCTGCGCTCCAGCAGCAGCGCGACTGCTGCCGCGGCAAGACCGTAGAACGGCGCGAAGCGGATCCACGGCGCCGGATGAAGACGAACGTGCGCGGCGACGATGCCGAGCAAAAACGCCGGCAGCACGCCGAGGTCGGTGCTGCTCGCGCGCGTCATTTCCGACGCGACGATGACCGCGACGATCAGCGCCACATAGGCGCGCGAACGCGCGACCCAGAGTGCGAGTACAAGCGGGAAAACGAAGTACCAGCGAAACTCGATGGCGAGCGACCAGAACGACGAGTTGATGTGGTGCAGCCCGCGGTCCATGAAAAAGACTTCGCTTGCGACGTCGGCCCAGGTAAAGTCTGGCGACATGCCTGACGGCAACGCGATGCCGTGGGCGCGCAACATCATGCCGATCGCCGCGAACGCGAGCACGGCGGCGGCGAACGGGGGCACGATGCGGAAGACGCGCTTGGCAGCAAAGAGCGAAAGATCGAAGCTCGCGCTGCCGGCTCGCGCCAATTTTTCGAGCGTCGGCATGGACAAGCAAAATCCGGAGAGGACGAAAAATAGGTCCACGCCGTGCGAGCCTTCGCGGTAGAACCCGAGCGCGACGCCGGGCGCATGCACGCGCGCATGAAAGAGCATAACGAGGAGCACCGCAAGCGCCCGCAGGCCGTCGATATACCCGAGCCGGCCCGCTTCGTTGCGGTCGTCCCAAAAGCGCTTAACGGGAGCCTGCGAGGGTTCGCGCATCACGTTTGGACGGGTTGGCTCGAATCTCTAGCGGGTGACGATCGTCGGGGTCAGGATGAACACGACGTCGCTTTCCTGCCTGAGGTAACTCACGGAACGGAACAGTGCGCCGAGAATCGGGATGTCCCCGAGCAGCGGAATCTTTTGCACGTTCTTCTGCTCGATCCGCCGCAGCAGGCTGCCCATAATAATGCTCTCGCCCGCCTGCGTGATGACGTCCGTTGAAAGCGTGCTGACTTTGAGGGCGGGAATCGTAAAGCCGTTGATCTGCACGCCGTCGGCAAAATCAAGGTCCGAAACTTCGGGATTGATCTTCGTTTCGACCGAACCGTTGCCGAGCACCGTGGGCGTTACTTTCAGCTTCACGCCGAACTCTTGATACGTGACCGAAACCGCGCCGAGGCCGCTCGACTGCGGGATCGGGATCTTGCCGCCCACCAAGAAGGTCGCTTCTTGACCCGGCACGGTCATAAGGTCCGGCGACGAAAGCAGCTTGGCGTGGCCGGTTTGCATCAGCAAATCGATCGTCGGCGCAAGCAGTGTGGCGCGCGCGAAGTTTCCGACGTTGAGGCCGCGGCCGAACGTTTGCGGGTTCGCGCCGTTTTCGACGAACGTGAAGGAACCCGGCCCGATGGCGTTGTTGGCGAAGCCTTGCAAGCGTAGGCCGAGCTGACTTTGTGCCGTGCGGTCGACTTCAAGGATGTACACTTTCACGTCGATCTGACTGATGAGTTCCATCGCGAGGCGGTCGACGATTTTGCCGTCGCTGGAAAGATACGGGCCGGCGAGACCGCGCACGGCTCCCAGCACGCGTTCTGCGGTTGCGCGATCGCGGACGTTGCCGCTGACGATCACGTTGCCTTTGGGGTCCGGATCGACGCGCAGGTTCGAAGCGCCGGGAATTTGTGCGAGCCGTTCCTGCAAGTCACCCAAGGGGTGCGCGACGCTTACCGTATTAAGGATAACGCCGTCGCCTTTGCCGCTTGACGTGAACTTCGCGCCCTTGAAGCGCTCGAGAATGTCGGCCAGCCGCGCGTAGGCGGCGCCATCGTTCACCGTTCCGCGAACGATGAGGTTCGTGTTGAAGGCGACGACGTGAACGTCGGGCTCGTTGATGGCGGAGCGCAACAGCTTGGCGATGTCGTCGAAGCTCTGTTCGGTGACCGTGATTTCGTAGGTGTCGCGCCTTCCTTTATTACCCCATACGAAAATCGTCGTATGTCCCGGCGTCTTGCCGTTGACGATGAATTGGGCGGTTCCGATCGGCACCACTCCGGCGATGCGCGCGTCGCCCACCGCGATTCGGGTGAGGCCGGCCGCGTCGATGACGACGGAATGGCCTGTTTGGACCGAGATGACCGAGAGCGATTCCGCCAGCGTTGGGGCGGGCACGCCGGCGATCGTCGCGACGGTAGCGATGCTGCCGAGAAAAGCGATGGTACGTCGGTAAATCACAATATGCTCCGGAAGGCGATGTTTAAGTTTTCGGCAGTGATCGCCCGAACATGATTGGAGAGGCACTCGTCGCCTGACAGGAGATCACCCGTGAAACGTCTAGCGCTCGGCGCAACCCTCGCCTTCGCGGCTTTTGCTGCCGCAACGACCGTACAAGTGGAAGCGCGCGAGGTTTCCTTACAGCAAGCCGCGGCCGAGCTCGGTTTCACGTATGCCTACCTCGGGCCCGAAGATGCGGTCTCGCTCGGCAAGCCGGGCGTTACCATCCTGATCCGTCCGGGTCAGCGCCTGTTCGACGTCAACGACCGTACGGAGG
>JACRTZ010000125.1 GCA_014304965.1 Vulcanimicrobiota bacterium
ATGCCGAGCGTTCCTTCGCTGCCGACGAGCGCTCCGGTGAGAACGTAGCCGGTATCCTCTAGCGACATCTGCACGATTTCGCCCGTGTGATCCACAAACTCGAGCCCCAGGACGTGATTGGTCATCGATCCGTACGAAAGCGCGTGCGGGCCGCCGGCGTTGGTCGCGACGTTGCCGCCGAGCGTCGAAATTTTTTGCGACGACGGATCGGGGCCGAAGAAGTAGCCGTGCGGGTGGGCCGCCTTCGACAGCTCGAGGTTCACGACGCCCGGCTGCACGCGCGCGCGGCGGTTTCGCACGTCGAGCGACAGGATGCGGTTCATGCGAGAAAACGATACGACGATGCCGCCCGCCACCGGCACCGCTCCGCCGCAAAGTCCGGTGCCCGCTCCTCGCGCGACGATCGGTTCGTCGCAATCGCGCGCGATCCGCACGACGGCCGATACGTCTCGCGCATCCTTGGGTAGCACGACCGCGAGCGGTAACCGTTCTTCGCTATACGCGTCGAACGAATATACCGCCAAATCTTCAGGGGCGCTGTACACGGCGCCCGGACCGAGCGCGTCTTCGAGCCGCTCGAGTGCGCCGGAACGCGCGGCCGTTTCCATCACGCTCATGCTACGGGCGGCTGCGAACCGGTTCCTGGCGAGCGGTTCAATAGAGCAGATATGGCGCGCGGGCCGCCGTGAAATCGCGCACGCCCGGTTCCCATTGCCGGACGATCTCGTCCGCGCTGAGGCCTGTTTCAAGACCGCGGCGGAGCGTATCGGTGCCCCAGTCGCGATCGATGGCGTCGGACTTTGTGAGATGAAGCGTGCCGGGCGACGTGGCGCGCACGGCGCTGAGGATTTCTACCGCGGTGCGCACGGTGCGAAAAGTATGCGGATCCGTGATCACGAGTTCGGTGCCGGTCAGCGTCTTGCCGGCCCAGAAACCCGCGGGCGGAGTCCAGGCGGTCGGGCGAAAGTGCACGCCCGGCAATCCGCGCGCGTTGAGGTAGTCGGTCAGTTTTTGACCGTCGAGTTCGTAGGCACCGGCCTCCTTGAACGGTTTGGTGTAGCCGGCACCGTTGTTGATGCCGGCAGCGTCGATCAAACCGGTTGCGGGATACACGAGCGTCGTATCCCATTCGGGAATGTTCGGAGAAGTCGGTACCCACGCGAGCCGCGTATCCGGCCACAGCATCGAACGCTTCCAGCCGCGCATCGGAACGGTGCGAAGCTCGCAACCGATCCCAAACTTGTCGTTGAACATCTTCGCAAGCTCGGCGATCGTCATGCCGTGCCGGAGCGCAATCGGATACAGTCCGACGAACGACGCGAATCGCGAATCGAGCACCGGGCCCTCGACGACGTCGCCGCCGATCGGATTGGGGCGGTCGAGCACCCAGACTTCTTTATGCGCGGCTTTGGCGGCTTGCATGACGTAGGCGAGCGTAGAGATGTACGTGTAGGCTCGATCGCCGACGTCCTGAATGTCGAAGAGCAGCACGTCTACCCCCGCAAGCATCTCGGTGCTCGGCTTGCGCGTCTTGCCGTACAAACTGTAGACCGGGAGACCCGAGCGCTCGTCGGCATACGACGCTACGTACGAACCCGCCGGCCGGTCGCCGCACAGGCCGTGTTCGGGCGAGTAGATAGCTCGCACACAAATTTGCGAATTGCGCCGCACCGCATCGACGATCGTATCGAGCTGCGAGGTGACACCGGTCTGATTGGTGACGATGCCGACGCAGCGGCCGCCCAATTCGCGCCACGTTTCTTTGAGAAACACTTCGTCGCCGAGCGTGATAGCGGCGGGCGGCATCGGCGCGGCATTCCCTGCCGCCATCGCGCCGATCGACAGCGCGACGCTCAAGAAAAAAGACAACCGTTTCAAGCACCGAGCCTTCGGCAACGCAGGTTCTTCACCCGCGAAATGCAAGCTCGTCCGTCGGAGGTTTTCTTGACCATCTCGCTCGAGCGCTTCGTCCGTTGCTCCTTCTCGCTTTCCGAGGGCTATCTGGCGGCATACTTCGATCGCGCCGCGCATGGGGGATTCGAAGGGGTCATGCGCGTGCCGTTCTTCGGACACCGCACGCTCGGGCTATCGAAGATGGTCGAGATCGACTACTCGGTAACGCCGGATCACAGCGAGGGAGGCCGCCCGCACGACGGGGTCACGGTGAACTGGAGAAGTCCCAGCCGTTTGTTGCCGGCATTCGAAGGCCGCTTACGGACGCGCATCCACATGCCGGGAACCGACCTGCTGTTCGAGGGTCGCTATTCGCCGCCATTCGGCGCCTTCGGGCGCCTGTTCGACGCGATCGTCGGACGCATGCTCGCGCGGGCGACGATGCGCGATTTGCTCGCGCGTCTGGCGACCGATATGGAGGCCAAAGAGGTCGCTTGAACGAGCTCGTTCTTTCCGAGCGACGCGGCCGGGTAGCGCTCGTGACGTTCAACCGGCCCGAGGCGCGGAACGCCATGACGCTCGAGATGTACGAACGCTTGCGGTCGCTCTGCGAAGAATTTGCCGCCGACGAAAACCTTCGCTGCGTGGTCTTCACCGGCGCCGGCGACCGCGCGTTCGTCGCGGGCACCGATATTGCGGAATTCCACGCCTTCCGCGACGGCGACGATGCGCTGCGATACGAGCGCCTGATGGACGCCGTTTTCGGCGCGGTCGAGAACTTGCGCATGCCGACGATCGCCGCGGTGCGCGGGTTCTGCACGGGCGGCGGCGCGGCGCTCGCGACGGTGTGCGACTTGCGCGTCGGCGGCCCGAATACGCGCTTTGGTTATCCGGTTGCAAGAACGCTTGGAAACTGCCTCTCCATCGCCAACTATGCGCGGCTCGAACGCGCGATCGGCGCCGCGATCGTCAAGCAGGCGGTGTTCACGGCGGAGTTGCTGGATGGTGCTCGTCTCTACGAGCTGGGGTACCTCACGGCGCTCACCGGCAACGACGACGAGGTGCTGCCGCGGGCGCTCTCGATCGCGGAAACGATTGCGGGCAACGCACCCCTGACGATCGAAGCGACGAAAGAGGCGCTGCGCCGCGTCGCGCGCGGCGATCGCGAAGGCGGCGATGATCTCATCGTGCGCTGCTACACGAGTGAGGACTTTCGCGAAGGCATGCGAGCGTTCTTCGAAAAGCGTCCGGTTGAGTGGACAGGCCGCTGAGCTCTCAAAGCGAGGATGGAATGCCCAAGCCGCCGTCATCGCACGACGAGCCCCTCCCTGCGACCGTCCGATTCGTTTCGTTCCTCGGAATTGCGATCGTCGTCGGGTGGTTTTTGATGTACTGGCTGCTGCGGGAGCGGTGGTAAGCGATGCGCGCGCAACACCCGATACGCTCCCGAGATCGACGACTGTCATAAAGTCGAGGGGCAGTACCTATTCGTCGTGGACTTCTCGTCGCAGTAAGCGAGGGCGCGAGACGCCGAGGGCGTCGGTGCCGGCGTGGATCGAAAGCGCAGGGGACGAATTACTCGAAGGCGGCGCGAACGCTCTTCGGAACGAGGTTCGCGGCAACCGCTCGTTCGAATAACGTCTCGACGGCAGCTTCGCCTTCAACACCGAGGTCGCGCGAAAACTCGTTGACGTACAGTGCGATGTGCGCGCGCATGACGTCCTCGTCCATTTCGAAGGCGTGCTCGCGAACGTACGGCGCGACGGCGTCGTCGTTCGCGCGGGCGTAGTCGAGACTTCGCGCAATCGTGCGCTCGACGGTTTCGACGGCTGCGGGAGCGAGATCGCGCCGAGCGAGAATCGCGCCGAGCGGGATCGGACGTCCCGTCTCGCGTTCCCACCAGGCGCCGAGATCCTCGACTTCGACGAGCCCGGCGTTCCGGTAGGTGAAGCGCGATTCGTGAATGATCAGCCCCGCCTCCACGTCGCCGCGCGCGACCGCGTCCACGATCGTGTCGAAACGCATCGGTACGGCCTCCATCGGGCGTTGGTGCGCGAGCCGCAGCAGAAGATACGCCGTCGTCAGCGGCCCGGGAATCGCGACGCGCGCGTGCGGGGATAACGAGGCGAGCGTTTGCGCTTTGCCCTGCGGACCGGGCTTTGCCACGACCAGCGGTCCGCAGCCGCGACCGAGCGCCCCGCCGCTGCGCAGAATGCGATAGCGGTCGAGGAGATACGGAATCGCGCCGTACGAAACTTTCGTCAGTTCGTAACGGCCTTCGCGCGCGGCTTGATTGAGCGCTTCTACATCGTCGAGGACCACGCGCGCCGGGGTCCGGGGAGGCTCGAGCGCTTTC
>JACRTZ010000250.1 GCA_014304965.1 Vulcanimicrobiota bacterium
CCGTGGCCGATTTCGCGGCGGCCGGGTCCGCGCATCGGGCGCGTCTCGCCGACCGAATACGGCGGGAAGTTGTAGAAGTGCATGTAGCGCTTGTTCGGGACCGCGATGATCCAGTCGAGCCGTTGCTCGTCGGAGATCGAACCTAACGTCGCTGCGGTGAAGACTTGCGTCTGCCCGCGCTGGAAAACGCCGCTGCCATGGACGCGCGGCACGTAGTGCACTTTGGACCAGATCGGGCGGATCTCGTCGTTCTTGCGGCCGTCGGGACGAATGCCTTCGTCCACGACCATCACGCGAAGTTCTTCCTCTTCCATGGACTTGACGATCTTGTCGAAGTCTTTGTTGCCGGGCACCTCGAGCTTCGCTTTGAGGTCCGCGTCTTTGCAGCGCTCGATGGCCGCTTCGCGCGAGATCGCATCGAAGGCTTCGTTGCGCTTCGTCTTGTCGGTGACGCGCATCGCCTTGGCGACGTCTTTTTTAAAGGTCTTCTCGACCCACGACTTGAGCGCGGGATCGGCTTGCTTGGCGGGATACTCGCGCTTCGCCTTACCGACTTTCTTCGCGAGCTTATCGATCGCCGCGACGATCTTCTTGATCTCTTCGTGCGCGAACGCGACGGCGGCGAGAAAATCTTCCTCGCTTATTTCTTTGCTCGCGCCCTCGACCATCATCACGCCGTCGGCGGTGCCGGCGACGACGACTTCCATGCCGCCCGTTTCGTATTGCGGCAGGGTCGGATTGCAGATCAGTTCGCCGTTCTCGCCGCGACCGACGCGTACGGCAGCGACCGTCTTTTGGAACGGAACGTCCGAGACCGCAAGTGCGGCGCCCGCGCCGCAGACCGCGAGGACGTCAGCATCGAGTTCGGGATCGATCGACAGTACCGTCGTGACGATTTGCACGTCGTTACGGAAGCCGTCGGGAAAGAGCGGGCGAATCGGACGGTCGATCTGACGCGCGGACAGCACGCCGTGTTCGGTCGGTCGGCCTTCGCGTTTGATGTAGCCGCCGGGAATTTTTCCGGCCGCGTACATCTTCTCTTCGAATTCGCAGGTGAGCGGGAAGAAGTCGATACCTTCCCGAGGTTTGGATGAGACGGTAACGGCGGCGAGGACGACGTTGGTGTCGCCGTAGCGTATGAGCGCACTTCCGTTGGCTTGTTTCGCCAACTCTCCGGTCTCGATGACCAGCGTGCGGCCGCCGATCTCAAGTGAGACGGTTTCTGGCACAGGTTCTCCTATTTCATATTCGTTTGTCTTATGTGTAAACGTGGCGCGGTTCGCGCAACCGTACGGACGTCCCCCCGAATGCGACCTTAGTCGGGCGCGGGCGCGACGAAAAGTGCGTCGAAACGCGTGTCCGTGGACGCACACTTGGTAGTACGAGAGGCGACGATCGGCGATGCTCCCACGATTGCGGAGCTGCGCATCCGTTCTGCGGCCGAGCGGCACTCGGTCTCGCCGGATGATTGCGAAACGTTCCTCGCGGCGGCCCGCGAGACGTTCGAGGCACGCTTACGCGATCGCAGCGTCCGCGTCTGGCTCGCCTTCGACGGCGAGCGAGCGGTCGGTACGGCTACGCTGATGTTCTTGCCCACGCTGCCCCGCTTCGACGTCGCAGCCGACCGCGACGGCCGCATCCGCAACGTGTACGTGGATCCGCACTACCGCCGGCGCGGGCTCGCCACGCTGCTCGTCTCGAAAGCCATCGAAACGGCGAAGTCGGTACACGTCGATCGCTTGACGCTCGGAACGTCGGAGATGGGCCGCTCGGTGTACGAACGCCTCGGCTTTGCCCAAAAGCCCGACGAGATGATTTACGGCGAAAAATAAGGTGGGGCGATGATTTCGGCCGATGCCGCACCGTCGCGCAGACCGATCGAAATCTCGCCCCGTATTTGCAGCCGGCAGCGAATCGAAATCGCGATCGGTATTGCGGTCTAGTACGTCATCTCGAGATCGTACTTACAGGTGTCGAACTTTTCCTCAATTTCCTTGTGCTTGTCGTGATACACGATTTTGACGTCTTGGATGCAACCATCGTTGATGGACCACGTCACCTTGCGGCCCGGAGCGATCACTTCGTCGTTGTCGAGTTGATCGTCACCCCAAGAATCTTCGTTCGGTTTTGAAAGGTAGACGTGATCGATTTGATGGGTGCCTTTGTTCGTGAGTTTAAAATCGTGTGCGGCGAGTGCGACGGCGGGGACGAGCAGAACCGCAAAGGCCAAGACCAGCCCAGAGGCGCCAAGCTTTTTCAGCATCGAACTCCGCAAAAGCAAAAGTGAGAGAACGAAAGCATAAGGATGCTTCCGTTGCTCCCAGACTTCGCTCGGCGGCGGCCCGGCCTCCTTTCGTGGAGAATCCGAACGCACGCGCAAAGGGTCGCCGCCGTCAAAGACGGACGATCGCGTAGTTGCTACTTGCGCAGGCCGAGTTCCGCGATCAAGTTGCGGTAGCGGTCGAGGTCGCTCTTCTGCATGTAGCCGAGCAAGCGCCGGCGCTGACCGACCTGCATCAGCAGGCCGCGGCGGCTGTGGTGATCCTTCTTGTGGATCCGTAGATGCTCGTTCAGTTGATTGATCGAGGCGGTGAGCGTCGCGATCTGCACGTCGGCCGAACCGGTGTCGTTCGGCGTGCGGCCGTACTTGGTCGAAATCTCGTGCTTTTGTTCTTTGGTCAGGGGCACGTTCGGAGGCTCCTTGTGACGAAGGGCAGTCTCGCTCGGCTCCAGGTCCTACCCCAGGCCGGCGACCGGCGAATCATACCAGAGCCGGGCCCTGCCGTCAAAGTGCTTTAGCCTAGCCGGCGCGCTTCATGCCCCAGCGCACGACCGTATTGCGCTCCACGATACCGAAGACGCTTTCCACCAGGATGCCGAGGACCGAGATGACGACGAGTCCCGCGAAAATGTTGGGCGTGCGCAACTGGTAGCGCGCGTCGTTGATGTACCATCCCAGCCCGCCCGCCGAACCCGCGACGCCGAACACTAATTCGGCGGCCACAACGGTGCGCCAGCCAAACGCCCACGACGCCTTCATGCCGGTGATGATGGAAGGCAACGCCGCGGGCAGCAGGACGCCCGTCACCAAGCGCCAGCCGCGCAACCCAAGGTTGCGGGCCGCGAGTTGCGTCGTGTTGCTGATCGTGCGGAAGCCCATGTCGGTGTTGATCGCCACCGGCCAAATGCTGGCAAGCGCGACGACGAAGATGATGGACTCGGGTTTCAATCCGAACCAAATCATCGCGAGTGGCAAGATCGCGATGGAGGGAAGCGGATTAAAGATCGCGCTCAAGACGGTCAGTAAATCGTGGCCGACTTTTGAGAAGACCGCAAACGACGCGAGGACGAAGCCGGCAAACGCGCCGATGAGCACGCCGAGCAAGAGATTCTGCAATGTGGCGGCGGTCGTTCTCAGAAGCAGCCCCGAGCGCAGATCCTCGGCGACGGCCGTGCCGACGTCGATCGGCGAAGCGACGAGCAGCGGCTTGACGTGACCGATGACCACGTAGGCCTGCCAGATCACGAGGACGGCAACGACGAGTATGGCATAGCGCGCGGCCGCCGGAATGCGGGACCACGTCATACAGCGGTCCGATCCGGCATATCGATTTGATCGTCGCGCCGCACGAGCAGGTTGCGCAGCCGCCCGGTAAGCTCTGCGAAGTGCGGCGATTCCACGTCGTGGGCGTCGGCCGTGTCCACGATCTCCCGAATGCGCGCGGGATGGCGTGACATGACCATGACGCGATCGCCGAGATAGAGCGCCTCTTGGATCGAGTGCGTGACGAGCAAGATCGTCACGCCCGTGCGACGGTGGATATTCGCAAGCTCGACTTGTAATTGATTGCGCGTGATCGCGTCGAGCGCGCCGAAGGGCTCGTCCATCAGCAGCATGCGCGGTTCGAGCGCGAGGGCGCGCGCGATGGCGGCTCGCTGCTTCATCCCGCCGGAAAGCTCGTGCGGGTACTGCGCGGCGGCGCGGCTGATGTCGACCAATTCGAGAACCTCGTCGGCTTTCGCGCGCGCCTGGGGAGGCGGAGTGTTCCGCGCGACGCGCAGCGCGTAGACGATGTTGTCGCGCACGGTGCGCCACGCGAAGAGCTGATCGAAATCTTGAAAGACGACCGCGCGATCGGGGCCGGGTTCGGGCGCCGGCCGGCCTTCGACGAGCAGCGTTCCACGCGTCGGCTTCATGAATCCGGCGATCGTCTTGAGCAGCGTGGTCTTTCCGC
>JACRTZ010000279.1:0-377 GCA_014304965.1 Vulcanimicrobiota bacterium
GTCCCTGAGCTGTGCCATGCAACGTCCGCGTGGTGCCGATCGGCTGCGAAGATACACGAAAATCTCCCACGCTAACCATTGGAATCTGCCCGATGTATTCAAAACTCGATCCGCCCACGCCGCTAACTGCCTGCACCTGCGTGGCTTTAAAGAGGTCGCTGTGCTGGCCATAATAATCGTAGGCAAGATTGATTGAGGACTGATCGCCGGTATCGATCGCCAAGCGCGCCTGGATCGTTCCAAGCTCTACCGGAATAACCGGGACAAAGTTTTCGAACTCCAGCGGAATGCCCGGCTCACCGGACGTGTCGGCGGGCGCGTTAAACGTAACTTCGCGCGCCGCGTAGTCGATACCGACGAGGGTCACGGCCAGGATG
>JACRTZ010000279.1:387-3905 GCA_014304965.1 Vulcanimicrobiota bacterium
CGGGACCGCAGGCCCGCGCTCTGAGCGGTTCCGTCGACGCCATGCGCGGCCAGGATGTCGGCGCCTAGCACGACATCGTATCCAAAACGATGGATGTCGTGCAACACGACATAATCGGCTTCGGGGAATCGCAGGTTTCCGATGACGAGGGGCCCGGCTCGCACGACCTCGGTCGCGTACTCCCCAAGTCCCGCGACCTCGAATGCACCGATCGGCGTGGCATGCAATTCCTCGGCAAGTTCTAGACTGATCGCGATCCCCGAATTGCCGGTATCGAGCAAACAGCGCGTGGTGATGCCTCCAAGCGCGCACGCGCCCACCGGGGCTTCCGCAGAATCGATTCGCATCGTGCCCCGGCCGCCTTGCACCTGGTTGGAAAGCCCATGCGGTGCGGTCATCGGTTCGGGTATAACGCGACGCTCTTCGTAGCGCGTAACCGGTCCTCCGTAGCGAATACTTTCAAACGGCAGGGTGAGCGGCCCGACTCGCCGGTAATCGCGCAACGATATGCCGTCCCCAACGGTGAGATCGCGGACTTCGGCAACGAGCCACGTGTGCGTATCCACAAGCACGTCCATGCCATCGGCGTCGGGCTGGTCGATCACGAGCCGACGATAGATTCTTCCGTTGACGTTCGCGTGGCCGGCGTCGGCGATATGGCCGCCTTCATGTGTGAATGCCGGTTCCAAGAACGCGCCGCTTGCGATGCTGTGCAAACCGCGCAACGAAAGTTCGTGGGCGTGCGAGCGCGGCAAGGCCGTGCCGTTCATATTTACATCGAAAAGTCGATAGCCGTCAAAATAACTTCCGAAGCACAGCGAACCCGGGCACTGACGGATAAAAAATTGCAACCCTTGGCTGTCGGCGCGAACGACCGTGCTCGAGCCTGGCGCGCGTTTGTACGTGCTGGCGATACGCACCTGGTAGGGCGACCCGCTCGCGGACCGCATTCGCGCAAGCACCGCAGAGAGCCGCGGCTCCGCTGCCGCGCCGAGCAGCGAGGGCGTCAGGGCAAAGAGCATCGCGATGCGAGCGGCGAACGACATGGCGTGGAATTCGAGTTGCTCGATGGCTATCTTCTTCGGGGGACGCCACAGAAGGGCGACGTCATCAGAGCGATATTGGCTTTACCGGTGCCTGCACCGGCGGGCTTCTATGCGGGCCTTCGAATGTTGGGCGACCGCACGCCCGATCTGTCGTTAATCGCGCTGCGGCTGGTTTTGGCCGGGAAAAAGGCCGACGATGAAGCCGTGGTCCGCCTTCGCAGCCTCGCGGAAGTGGCTCGCACGGGCGGGTCCGCGGGCGCCGCTGCCCGCGCTCAGTACTTTGCGGAGCTTTCCTAAGCCCACGCCGCCGAGCGACGTGAGCGAGCGGGGGGCCGGCGTCTTTCCTGCGAAATGAAACGACGCTCGCCTGACCCACGTTGAAAGAATGCTATGGATTTCATCCGTTCCTTTCGAATGCTCGTTGCAATGGCTGCGCTAACGGCGTTTGCCGCTGTCCCCGCGCTCGCCGATCCGCCCCCGTGGGCGCACGGCCTTGGCGTTTATAATACTGATGACGAGCAAGGACCCGCCTCGGGTCGGGGGGTCATCGCCGGGTCGATCGTCGGGGTCGACTATTCTGACGGCGCGATGGTAGTGGCCACGAAGAGCCGGCGCGTACAGATCCAGGTCACGCCGAGCACCAGCATCTTTTTTGGGAACCACGGCTACGCAACGCTCTCAGACCTGGCGCGAGGTTCGCGCGTGGAAGTCTTCGTTAGCCAAATCGACGGCCGGCTCGTCGCGCAGATCATCCGCATTAAGTAGCGTTTTTGTCTGCGCTCTCTGCCGTAGATCTTCGTAGAGTTCATTCTGATGCCAGCGGGGCCCGTCGAGCAGTACTCGACGGGCTTTCGATTTCAGCTGAAACCGCAAAAACGCTCGTCGTACTAGGGCCATCCGGCGCCGGGAAAAGCACCCTATTGCGTGTCATCGCCGGCTTGGAGCCGAGCGCAAGCGGGAGTGTTCGAGTCGGCGAGCGAGACGTCACGAGCCTGCCGCCGCACAAACGCCGTATCGCGCTGGTGTTTCAGGACGATGGCCTCTTTCCGCACCTCAACCTGCGCGACAATCTCGCGTTCGGCCTGCGTTTGCGCGGCTTACCCGCGACGCAAATACATGCGCGCGTTCGCGCAATTGCCATCGTGCTCGGGATCGATGCATACCTGCACCGTTTTCCGGCGCGAGTGTCCGGCGGCGAACGCCAGCGCGCCGCACTAGCTCGAGCCTTGCTGAGCGATCCCGACGTCCTGCTTTTGGACGAGCCGCTAGCACATTTGGATCCGCAACTGCGCACTTCGGTCCGGCAGCACTTCGCGATGCTACGGTACGATTTTAGCGGGCCGGTCGTTTATGTAACCCACGACCATCTCGAAGCATTGGCGATGGCCGACACGCTGGCGGTTCTTATGGACGGGAAGATCGTGCAGTGCGACACGCCCGATCGCGTGTACGAGTATCCGAGAAACGTTCGCGTCGCCAGGTTTTTCGGGACGCCGCAGATGAATCTGCTCGAAGATGAAGTCGCCAAACTCGGCATACGTCCGGAACACGTACGCATCGAGCCAACAGGTCCGCTCGAAGGGACGTTGGCGGGGCGTTCGCGCGTCGGCCCCGACTGGTACGTGAATGTGAAGACATCGCGCGGTGACCTCCTGGCACGCGTTCCGCAAGAATTTTCCATTCCGTCCGACGGAACGAGATTGCGATTTTCGCTGCCGGAGTGGCATGTGCGTCGGTTCGACCGAGTAACGGGAGAAGCGCGTCCGTGAACCGGATAGAGGATCTTGCGGCCGGCGTGCTGTGCAGCGGCTTCGCTGCTACGGAGATCGATGCAACCCTGGAAGCGCGTTTGCGCGCGCTGCCGCTAGCCGGTGTCATCTTGTTCGCTAGGAACGTCGCCTCGCTAGAACAGACGCGCGCGTTGACCGATCGCATTCGTGATATCTGGGGGGCAGAACGAACTCCTATCATCGCGATCGATCAAGAGGGCGGGCGGGTCGCGCGCCTGCGCGATGGCGTCGAGGTGTTGCCGTCAATGATGGCTTTGGCCGCCGCCGGAGACGTCGGGCTGGCGCGACGCGCTGGCGAGCAGTTGGGATTTGACTTGCGGCGCGCGGGTTGCAATGTGGATTTTGCGCCCGTGCTCGACCTCGCGCTCTTTAGTAAAAACACCGTCATCGGGGCCCGTTCGTTGGGGGACGATCCGGAACGAGTCGCGCAATTGGGCGCGTCTTTCGCGCGCGGCCTAGAGTCTGCCGGTATGGTGGCGACCTACAAACACTTTCCGGGACACGGCTCGACGGCCACGGATTCGCATTTGAATTTGCCCGTTATCGAAATGCCGGAAGAAGAGCTTCGCGCCCGAGATCTCGTGCCGTTCGCGCGCGTGCTCGGCCGCGCCAGAGCCGTAATGACGGCGCATATAGTGATGCGCGCGATGGATCCGGACCACCCCGCGACGCTTTCCGGGCG
>JACRTZ010000279.1:3915-4190 GCA_014304965.1 Vulcanimicrobiota bacterium
CGGCTGCTGACCGGACTGTTGCGCGGCGAACTGGGATTCGAAGGTGTCTGCTTTACTGATTGCATGGAGATGGATGCGATACGCGCCTTCGCCGGGACTGCGGAGGGCGCCGTGCAGGCGTTGGCCGCAGGTGCGGATTGCGTGTTGATCAGTCATAGTCTGGATCTGGCACAACAAAGTGTCGAGCGTATTTCCGAGGCCGTTTCTTCGGGCCGCCTTTCGCGCGAGCGTCTCCAGTCAGCGTTCGATCGAGTCGGGGTCCTGCGGTCCTCACT
>JACRTZ010000163.1 GCA_014304965.1 Vulcanimicrobiota bacterium
CACCTGGCCGACGCGATTGCTCCGACGCTGGCCGGCGCGTTGCGCGCGTCCAACGTCGCCGGCACGCAAGTGACGGTGCAGTATACCTGGTCGGAACGTCTAGCGCGCTTCGCGACGACGCCCGAGATCAGCGGCATCCTGCTCACGATCGGGGTCCTCGGGCTCATCCTCGAAATGCAAACGCTGCACGGCATCGCGGGTACGATCGGGCTAGCCTCGCTCGGCTTGTTTTTCGGAACGCACGTGTATGCCGGCTTTTCCAACGGGCTCGTGATCGGGCTCGCGCTGCTCGGCATCTTCGGCATCCTCTTCGAACTGCACGTGCTGCCCGGCCATGGGTTGAGCGGGGTGTTGGGGACGCTGCTCTTATTTTCAGCAATCGTCTTGGCGTTCGGGTTCACGTTCTTCTTCGTGGCCGTCCAATCCATATCGATCGCGATCGTGCTGACCGTGATCGCCCTGATCTTCACGTCGCGCGTCATTCCCGAGAACGCCTTCATGAAGCGCATGACGATGTCGTACGTACAGGGGCCGGAGTACGTCGCGAGCTCCGATTTTCGCGGACTGCTGGGGCGGACGGGCACGGCCACGTCCTACTTGCGCCCGGCGGGCGTTGCGCTGGTGGACAACAAGCGCGTGGACGTGCTGACCGAGGGTGACTTCGTCCATGCCGGCACGCCCATTCGGGTCACGCGCGTCGAGGGCGCGCGCATCTTCGTCGAACCGTTCAAGGAGGCCTAAGTGCCCGCAGTGTTCTTTTCGTCGCTCGTGATCTTCGCCGTTATCGTCGCGTTCTTCATGTTCTTGTATTTCTTTCCGCTCGGCATGTGGATTCGAACGATTGCGGCGGGCGTGCCGTTGTCCATGATCTCGCTCATCCGGATGCGCTTGATCGGCATTACGCCCAGCGTCATCGTCACCAATCTGGTGCGGGCGCGCAAGGCCGGCTTGCCCCTGACGGTGGATCAGATGCAGTCGCACTACCTGGCCGGCGGAAACGTCGAAAAGGTCACGCTCGCGATGATCGCCGCGCAGCGCGCCGAGATTCCGCTCGAGTGGCAGCGCGCCTCCGCGATCGACCTCGCCGGTCGTGACGTGCTCGAAGCACTCGTGACGTCAGTGAACCCGAAAGTGATCGAGACGCCGATTTTTCAGGGCGTCGCGCAGAACGGCATCCAACTCAACGTCAAAGCGCGCATCACCGTCCGCACGAACCTCGACCGCTACGTCGGCGGCGCGGGCGAACCGACGATCGTCGCGCGCGTCGGTGAGGGCGTCGTGTCGGCAATCGGCGCCGCCATCGACCACAAGGAAGTCCTCGAGTATCCCGACCGCATTTCCAAAGCGGTGCTCGCCAAAGGGCTCGACGCCGGGACGGCCTTCGAGATCGTCTCGATCGACATCGCCGACGTCGACGTCGGCAAGAACATCGGCGCCGAACTGCAGACGGCGCAGGCCGAGGCCGACCGCCGCATCGCGCAGGCGAAGGCCGCCGAGCGTCAATATAGCGCCGTCGCCGCCGAGCAAGAACAGAAAGCGCAGACGCAGGCCATGCGCGCGAAGGTCGTCGAGGCCGAAGCGCAGATTCCCGAGGCGATCGCCGCGGCGTTTCGCGAAGGCCATCTCGGCGTCATGGATTACTACCGCCTCAACAACATCAAAGCTGATACCGAAATGCGCGGATCGATCGCCGGCGGCGTCGCGCCCGAATCGGCGTCGGAAAGCACCCAACTCGGCACGCCGCCTCCGCCCGGACAGCGATAGCCGATGGAAGACTTCACAGGGCTCATTCTGCAGTCCATCGCGAGCGCGGCCGCGGCGCGCAAGGAAGCCGCGGCCAAACAATTGCGTCCGGCCGCGAGTGCGGCCGCCTCCCCCGTCGCGCCCACGATGACCGTCGCTGCCGCGCGTGCCGCACAAGAGGCGGCACAGCCGGTAAGGCCGACCGCGCCGCCCGCCCGTCCGCCGGTTCGGCCGCCGAGCGCGCCCGTAGCGCGGCGGGACATGGACGAGACCGAACCCGTGCGTAAGCGGATCGTGACCGATTTCGGCGATCCACGCAGCCTGATCGCGGCGATCGTCGTTGCCGAAGCCTTAGACAAGCCGCTCGCGCTGCGGAGGCGTGACTGGCCATAGACGAGCGCGGCGAGCGCACGTTCGAACTTGCGGGCGTTCGTGACCAGCTGAGTTTATTCGGTCATACGGATGCGAATCTGACGGCGCTCGAACGGTTGATTCCCGTCGCGCTTCAGGTTGACGGGCATGCGCTGCACGTACGTGGCGCTCGCGCCGCGGTCGAAGCGGCTTATGAGGTGTTGCAGCGAATGTCGGCTGCGGTGAACGAGGGCGCGAATCTCACTGTCGACGACGTGGCGCTCGCCGCGCGCGAAGCGCTCGGCAAGAACGCCCCGGCGGCACATCCGAAGACCCTGTTGACGACGCAGCGCGGGCGCGAGATTCGACCGAAGACGGCGGGGCAGCGCGCCTTCGTCGAGGCGATCGAGCGCAATACGCTGACCTTCGGCATCGGTCCGGCCGGAACGGGAAAAACGTTCTTGGCGGTCGCGATGGCGGTGCGGGCGTTGCGCAACCGCGAGATCTCGCGAATCGTCTTGTCGCGTCCCGCGGTCGAAGCCGGCGAGAAACTGGGTTTCCTGCCGGGCGATTTGAAAGAAAAAGTCGATCCCTATCTGCGTCCGCTGTACGACGCGCTTGCGGAGTTGCTCGATGACAGCGTGGCCGCGCGTTTCGTCGAACGCGGGACGATCGAAGTCGCGCCGCTCGCGTACATGCGCGGGCGAACGCTGAACGAAGCGTTCGTAATTCTCGACGAAGCCCAAAACGCGACCCACGAACAGCTCAAGATGTTCCTCACGCGTCTCGGCGCCGGAAGCAAGATGATCGTCAACGGCGACGTCACGCAGATCGATTTGCCGCGCGGCGCACCTTCGGGTCTGCTCGAAGCGCCGGCGTTGTTCGCCGGCATTCCCGACATCGCGATCGTGGAAATGGACGAAAGCGACATCGTGCGCCATCCTCTCGTTTCGAAGATCGTTGCGGCCTACCGCAAGCGCGCTTGATTTATCTTTCCAATTCGACCAAACGCCGTTTGCGCGTGCGCGCGCTCGAACGCGCTGCCAACGAATTGCTCGAAGCCGCGGGCGAGGGCGGCGCGAGCCTGTCGCTGTCGTTCGTCGGCGATCGCGCCATGCGGCGTCTCAATCGCCTCCACCGCGGCAAAGACCGAGCGACCGACGTCTTGAGCTTTCCTCTGCTCGATTCCGCGGCCCGAGCCGGTGCGAGCGGCCACCCGGTGGAGCGACTACTGGGGGACGTCGTCATCAGTCTCGACACCGCGCAGCGCCAAGCGGGCCGCTACGACGCGCCGCTCGAACGCGAACTCTTGCGATTGTTGATTCACGGTATCTTGCACGTGCTCGGTCACGATCACGAACGCGCGGCCGAGCGAGCGCAGATGGAGCGCGAAGAACGGCGGCTGGCGCGCGCGATCGGCTTGCCGTGGCCCTATTGAGTTGCTCTGAGGACAAACGCCGCGTCCGGCAGAACTCAAGCCCGTAATGCACCCGCCACGCGTCCCGCCGGTCGTCAAGCGCGTTTCCGGAAGTTTTTGGGCTTCGTGCAACCACGCATTTACCGGCATCCTGTATGCGACGCGCTCCCAGCGCAACATGCGCATCCATCTGTTCGTCGCGGCGCTGGTGCTCGTGGCAACCCTCTACCTGCGCCTCGAGCGCGCGTACGTCGCGCTGCTCGTCGTCGCCATCGTCCTCGTCATCGGCAGCGAGTTGATCAACACCGCGATCGAGGCGGTCGTGGATCTGTTGACCGTCGTGCATCACCCGTTGGCAAAAGTCGCCAAAGACGCGGCTGCGGGAGCCGTGCTCGTCGCCTCGGCCGGGGCCGCCATCATCGGCTACCTCGCTTTTTACGAGGGCGTCACGGCGGCCGGCGCCAGGGTTGGGTCTGCCGTGGCCTCGCTGCCGCGCAACTTCGTCATCGTCGCCATCGTGCTGACCGGCATCGGAACGATCTTCGCCAAAGCGTATGCCGGCCGCCACGGGCAGCCGCTGCGGGGCGGCGCCATTTCCGGTCACTCGGCCGTCGCCTTTTCCGGAGCCACGGCCCTCGCGCTCCTCACCCCCGACCTCTTATTGGG
>JACRTZ010000224.1 GCA_014304965.1 Vulcanimicrobiota bacterium
GCAATGCATCGGCGCGACGACCTTCGACGAATACCGCAAATACGTCGAACGCGACGCCGCCCTCGAACGCCGCTTCCAGCCGGTCATGGTCAACGAGCCGACGATCGAGCAGACCGTCGAGATTTTGCGCGGCCTGCGTTCGAAATATGCCACGCATCACGACGTGACGATCGACGATTCGGCGCTCGAGGCGGCGGCCGCGCTTTCGGCGCGCTACATCGTGGATCGCTTCTTGCCGGACAAAGCGATCGATCTCATGGACGAAGCGGCGGCCGGCGCCGCACTACATCACAAGGCAAACGTTAACGTCGAAGACGTTTCTGCGATCGTTTCGAAATGGACGGGGATTCCGCAAGGTTCGCTCGACGAGGCGCAGCGCGGGACGCTGCTCGACCTGGAGCAAGCCCTTGGACGGCGCGTGGTCGGCCAAGACCCGGCGATCAAAGTGGTCGCGCAAGCGATCCGCCGCGGACGCGCCGGACTCAAGGATCCGCGTAAGCCCGTCGGCGGGTTTCTCTTTATCGGGCCGAGCGGCGTCGGTAAGACCGAACTCGCGCGCGCGATCGCAAGCGAACTCTTCGGCACCGAAGACGCCCTCATTCGCGTGGACCTCAGCGAATTTACGGAATCGCACACGGTGTCGCGCCTGCTCGGCGCGCCGCCCGGATACGCCGGCCACGACGAGCCCGGCCAGTTGACGGAGCCCGTACGGCGGCGGCCCTATTCGGTCGTTTTGTTCGACGAATTCGAAAAGGCGCACGCCGACGTCGCCGCCATTTTGCTGCAAATCCTCGACGACGGCCGCGTGACCGACGCCAAGGGCCGCACGATCGACTTCCGCCACGCCATCGTCATTCTGACCTCCAACGTGGACCGCTCGGAACTCGACATCTACGTCCGGCCCGAGATGCTCAATCGCATCGACGATGTGGTCGCGTTCAACGAACTGCAGCTCGACGACATCGAAGCGATCGTCGAATTGCAGATGCACGACGTGGCCGCCCGGCTCGGCGCGCTGCACGTCGGCATCGCGCTGAGCAGCGACGCTCGCGAGTTCCTGGCCAAAGAGAGCATGGCCGCCGGCAGCGGCGCCCGCTACGTCGCGCGCACGATCGCGCGCTTCGTCACGAATCCGCTGTCGAGCGCCATCCTGCGCGGCGACATCAAAGAAGGCGGCAGCGCCCGCGTCGAGCTGCGCGGCGAAATGATCGACGTCATCGCCGCCTAGAGACGGGTATCGCGAACCTTAGAGGAAAGCCGGTCTCTTCCCGGACGTATTGCCGCAGTAGTACATGTGTTCCGACTTCGGTACGTACCATGCGTGAACGTCGTAGTGCGGGATCGTGAAACCGGGATGGCCGTGCGCCTCGTACCAGATGTCCACGTGATCGATGTGATAGCCGGGCAGCGGCTTGAGGACTTCGTCGAAACTCTTTCCGCCGCCGAACATTTTCGAATCGATCATGACTTCGGTGAAGATGGGCTTGCCTTTGTACCAGCCGTAGATCGGCCCGAACGGAAAGTCTTGCGGACGGGCATAGTGATAGCCCATCGTCGGAATGCAGCCGCTGAACGATTTGAGACCGGCGGGCAAGCCGGCCGGATTCGGCGGCCCGGGCGTCATCATCATCTTCAAAATCGCCGGCGTCATGCCGGGCGGTAGTTTCTCTTGCGCGCCGGACAGCGAAGTGGTGGCGAGGCAAAAAGCGGCAAGTAGCGCGGTAAAGGCAACGGCACGACGCAACATCGGAACCTCACTTTCCTTTAGTGCGGACCGGTAACGCGGACAAGTTTGGCAAGCCGCGCTTCGTCCCTTTCTCGATCCCTCAGGCCTTCTCCGCGAGGACCTTGATGTGCTCGAGCACCCGAGCGTGAATCCGATGCACGATCGCGTCAGACCAAAGCCGCCAATACGCCGCCGGCCAAAGGTGGTGCCGATACCACGTCGTGCCCGTCAAGCGCGTGCGGCCGCCCGGCAGCGCCTCAAGTTCGAATTGACCTCGCTCCGAAACCATTTAGCCGTTAAGGTGCGGCGTTTCAATCGGGCCGTACGGCGACCATTCGCGCATCGGCTCCGGGTTATGCGTCACGTCGAAGGCGAGCAACGTTCCAGGAACCCACGAAGTGACCGGCTCGATAAAACTCCCTGTCGAGAATTCGCAGTAGCGCACGGCCCCGGTCCCGCTTCCGACGATGCGCGCGCGTTCCGGATAGGCGATACCTGCGCGGAAATACCACTCAGCCGGGGGCGCGAGCGGCGGAAACGCCATAACGTTCTTCCAGACGCTCATGGGGGTCGCGTCAACCACGACTGCCGTTTGCACGGCATACAACGGCGCCGCCGAGCGCGCGAGGTATTCGGCGCCCATCGTCAGCGGCGCGCCGATGATCAGCGCGACGAGCCCGGCTGCGTTGATCCGCGGCCGGCGCGCACCGCCGGAGATCGAATGAGCAAAGAGCGCGCCGAGAGCTGCAAAGACGAGCCGATCGGCGCTGCCATCAAAATGCAGGCGAGTCCCTCGAACGCTAGGACGAGCAGGCACGCGGCCGTCAATGCGACCGACAGGAGCGCGATCGAAAGGCCCGGTCCGAGCGAACGCGGACGATGGGCCGAAGAGATGAACGTCGCAAGTGCGCCTTGCAAGAAGGGGATGGCCGCGAACATGCCCCAGCCGTACAATGGGGCCACCTTGATCACGAAAGCCACGAGCGCCCCGCCCAGCGCTACCGTCGCAGCGAGCGCAAAGACGGCAGCACCCAACCCGTCCGAAGGAACGAAGCGCGCGATTCCACTCGGAGTGCCTTCTGCCGAATCGCGTTCGTGGTCGGGCCATGCGGCGGCGACGAGAAAAGAAAACACGTTGGCGACCGGAACGAAAAACAGAACGACGAGCCACGCCGGCCAGCCGATCGCCCGGAAGCGCTTGGCCGTTATCGCCACTCCGACCCAGGCAAATGGAACCGCGACCGCAAGCATGCTCACCAAAAAAAGCCGGTCATGCTCGCCGATCGACCGCAGCGGGACTGGGATGCCCATCGGCATCACGTAGTTGACCGGCGTCCATTCACGATGGAAAACGAACGCTGCGACAACCCGGTCCACGACTTGCTTGAGCACGACGCCGATCGCGGCGACGGTGAAGTACTCGCGCCGAGAAATCGTCCCGTCAAACCCGAACAAGAGTTTCATGCGCGGCTCGCACGCAGCGCGCGGCGTGCAGTCGCTTCGGCGGCGGCGGTCTTCAGTTTTTGCATAGCCGGAGACAGAGCGAAACTTAGATTAATCCATTCTCGAACTCGGCCGTTTCCCAAGTCCGCGACATCCGCGAACGAACCCATGGCCCCGAAGCACCAAGCCAGTCGAGCCGCCTCGAAGAGGTCGAGCGCATTCCGATCGTCCGGCTCGCCGTGAGGATCATCTCGCATCGATGCCGCCAATAACTCTGACGACGCGGCAAACCGGTCGCGCCAAGTGTGCGCTCGCGCTCGCTCAGCGAGGTCCCGAAGACGTTCGACGAGACCAAGCAGCTCCTCTCGCGCCGTTTGAAGCGCGTCGAGTGGAAGCCAATCGACCTCGGCCTCGGCACTCGCCAGTACGACCTCAACCTGATGCGGGCGCGCCAATTTCTGGCTCTCCTCGAATACGACGTCCAACACTCTGGATGGATCCTGCGTCGCGCGCTCCGCGCGTCGATACACCTCCATCAAGACGTCGCCGTGCATCGTCCACGCCTGAGAGTGTCGTTCGTAATCCGTGATGAGAAAGCTTCCGCCCGCACGATTTTCCGGAAAAAGCGGAAACGAAACCCCGTAAGCCGCCGGCAAAAGTTCCCGATACCGCACGGAACGCAAGCCCTTTCGGCGCATCGTCTCAAACCAGGTTACGATGGAACGATGCCGCACGATGCCCGTGATGCCGAATAGGAGCGGAACCCAAACACGCGTTCTTGCGACCTTATCGAATCCGGCGACTTCGGCGAGCGACGCGACGGGGCCGGCCGATGCCAAGAGTGCATTCATTTTCACGGCCAAGGATGGGTGGACGAACCAAAGGGCCACGGTGCGTCAACTTAGTCTTGACGCACGAGCCTCCTAGGGTGACTCTGATCTATTGACGCTTAAGTCGAGAAAGTGCGTATAGAGCGGC
>JACRTZ010000020.1 GCA_014304965.1 Vulcanimicrobiota bacterium
TGCGTGGGCCGGCCCGAGAACCGTCCGTCGTCGCTTTGCACGTTCGCTCGATCGCCTGCGTGCCGCTGCGCGTTAGCGGCGAGATGCTCGGTGCAATCTATCTCGACGCCCGCATGATTCCGGGCCTCTTCCAGCCGGGTGACCGCGAATTGCTGGTCGCCTTCGCGCATCAAGCGGCGCTCGCGATTCAAAATGCGCGCCTGTTCGACGAAGAACGTTCGCGAACGCAGCAAATCGCCGCGCTGCAGAGCTTTCAGGATCGTCTGCTCGAGACCGTCGCGAACGGCGTCATCACGATCGACGGCCGCGGAAACATCGCAAGCTTCAACCGCTCCGCAGAAGCGACGCTGGGTGTGCCGACAGCCGAACTCATCGGCCGTCCGACCGCCGCGCTCGCCGGCGCAATCGACGAGCTTCAAGAACACGTCGCGACGTTTTTCGAAAGTGGGGCCGTACTTTTGCGCGCCGAGGTGGACGCGCGGCATCGCGACGGCAGCCCGCGCATCCTCGAGTTACGCCTGTCGCCCCTCGAATTCGACGGCGGCGTCGGCGTCGCCATCGTGCTGACCGACGTCACCGAATCGCGCCGCCAAGAGACGGAGTACGCCGCCCAGATGGCGCGCGCGACCGCCATCCAAGATTCGTTCTCGCGCTACCTCGCGCCGCACGTGCTCAAGTCGCTCGTGGACGATCCGTCGTCGGTGCGCCTGGGCGGCGAGCGGCGCCGCTCGACGATGCTCTTTGCCGACATCCGCGGCTTTACGTCGCTGGCCGCGACGCTCAGCCCCGAACGCGTCGTCGAAATCCTCAATACGTATTTCGAAGAAGCCGTGCGGATACTGTTCGAACAGGACGGCCTGCTCGACAAGTTCTACGGTGACGGCCTGATGGCGGTGTTCGGCGCGCCGATTGCGCGCAAAGACGATGCCGCGCGCGCGGTCGCCGCCGCGATACGCCTGCAAGAGGCGGTCCGCAGCGACTTGAGCCTGCGCATCTCGTATCCGCTCGAGATTTCGATCGGACTCGCCACGGGCGACGTCGTCGCCGGCCACTTCGGCAGCCAGCGCCGAATGGATTACACCGTGATCGGCGATGCGGTTAACCTCGCTCAAGGCTTGCAGAGCGCGGCGCCCGCCGGCGCGATCTATCTCGACGAAGAAACGTATGCGTGCGCGCGCGCGGTGTTGCCGAAAGATTTTCACCGCATCGCCGCGCGCGTCAAGGGCCGCGCCGATTTGATTACGGCCTACGGGATGTTCCCCGAAAACTTGCCGGGTCTGACGCCCTAGCGCAAAAAGGGCGCCGGTAGGCGCCCTTTTCGTTGTATTCAAGTCGCTGCAATCAGCGCTTGGAGAACTGAAAGCGCTTACGAGCGCGCTTGCGCCCGTACTTCTTCGACTCTTTTTCGCGCGGGTCGCGCGTGAGCAGACCGTTCTTGCGTAACGGTTCGCGCAGTGCTTCGTCCATGTCCACGAGCGCGCGCGCGATGCCGTGGCGGACGGCGCCCGCTTGGCCGGAAATTCCGCCGCCGATGGTCTTGATCGTAATGTCGAAGCGCGACATCGTCTGGGTGACTTCGAGCGGTTGACGGACGATCTGCTGGAGCGTTTGACGAGGGAAATACACCTCGATCGCTTTGCGGTTCACGGTGATGACGCCCTGACCGAGCGTCATCTTGACGCGCGCGACCGCGCGCTTGCGGCGGCCGGTTCCGGCAAATTGATCGGCAGCTTCCACGCTTTAGAATAACTCCTTCGGTTGTTGGGCCGTGTGCGGATGTTCCGCGCCCACATAGACCTTGAGCCTGGTTAGCATCACGTCGCGCATGCGATTGGTCGGCAGCATGCCGCGCACGGCGCGTTCGATCAGGCGTTCGGGATGCTTCTGCTTGACCTGGAGCGCCGTTTCGGTGCGCAGCCCACCCGGAAAACCGCTATGGCGGTAATAGACTTTTTGATTCCACTTGTCGCCGCCCAGTTCGACTTGGTCGGCGTTGAGCACGACCACGTGGTCGCCGTCATCGATGTGCGGCGTCCAGGTCGGCTTGTGACGGCCCGACAGCGCCCGCGCGATGCGCACGGCCAGCGTTCCGAGCCGCAGCCCGGCCGCATCCACGACGTACCAGTCGTGTTGGGTTTCCGCCGTTTTTTGCTGATAGGTGCGCATGAAAGCCTTATGGGAACGAGCGAGCGGCGAAACGGGTGGCTCCGCCGCGACAACCCTCGGATTTTACCGGACTGCCGTGGGGGTGTCAAATGGAAGCGTCGCCGTTTCCGTAAGAAGTTCGCCCGTAAAGGGTGCACCTTCTCGACCCGACCGGTACCCTTCGTAGCGGACGTCGGTCAAAAACAGCCCTTGGGGCGGGGCCGTGAGGCCGGCGGCCCGCCGGTCGCGGGCGGCCAGCATCCGGGCGAGGTCGGCCTCGTGCCGGCGGCCGCTCCCCACCTCGAGCAACGTACCGGTCAATATCCGGACCATCCGATGCAAGAACCCGGCCGCTCGGAACGTCATCCGCACGAGCTCGCCGCGCCGTTCGAGGTCGATCGCGTGGAGCGTGCGGACCGTCCCGCCGCGTTCGGGCAGGACCCCGCAAAACGTGACGAAGTCGTGCGTCCCAACGAGCGGTTCGCAGGCGCGGCGCATCGGCTCGAGATCGAGCGGGCGATGCTCGAAATGCGTCCAGCGGCGTAAGGGCGCCGACGGCGCTTCGCGATTGAGAACGTAATAGGCGTACGTTCGCTCGAGCGCCGAATTGCGCGCGCTGAAACTCGCTTCAACCCGCGCGGCATCGCGCGCGGAGAGATCGGCGGGGAGTTCGCTGTTGAGCGCGAGCGCGAGCCGCTCGATCGGAAAGGCGTCGTGTGCGACAAACGACACTACCTGCGCGGTCGCGTGCACGCCGGCATCGGTGCGCCCCGCGGCGCTGACTTTCACGGGCCGATCGAATAGTTTTGAAAGCGCGCGCTCGAGTTCGCCCGCAACGGTGCGATCCTGCGGCTGGAACTGAAAGCCGCAAAAATCCGTCCCGTCGTATTCGACGACGATCCGATACGTCGCGCTTTCCCGCATCGCCCTAGCCGATCGGGCGTTGCAGCGGAAACAAGATCACCTCGCGGATGGACTGCTTGTCGGTCAAAAGCATGACGAGCCGGTCCACGCCGATGCCGATCCCCGCCGTCGGCGGCATGCCGTATTCGAGCGCGTGAACGAAGTCCCAATCGGGCGGCGGTACTTCCTCGTCGCCTTTCTGGCGTTCGAGGATCTGCGTCTCGAAACGCTTGCGCTGATCGTCGGGATCGTTGAGCTCGGTGAATGCATTCGATAACTCGAAGTTCGCACCGAACAGCTCGTAACGATCCACGACGTCGGGATCGCCCGCTTTGCGCTTCGCAAGCGGCGAGATGATCACCGGATAATCGTGCACGAAGGTCGGATTCACGAGTTCGGGCTCGACCACGCGTTCGAAGATTTTGTCGAGTGCCTGCCCGTGCGTCGGAGACGCCGGCAGTCCGAGCCGCATCAAGATCGCTTGTGCGCCCGCGGGATCGAGCACTTCTTCGCGCGTTAGGTTGCCGTAGCGCGCGAGCGCGTCGAAATACGCGATGCGCGCGAACGGGCGTTTGAAGCTGAGCGTTTTCTCGCCGTAGGTCACCTCGTCGCCGCCCGTCACGTGCCGGACGAGGTGAGCGAAAAGCTCTTCGTTGAACTCCATCATCTCGGCGACCGACCAATAGGCCGCATACAACTCGAGCATCGTGAACTCGGGGTTGTGCGTCGTGTCGATGCCTTCGTTCCGGAAGATACGGCCGATCTCGTAGACCCGTTCGAGACCGCCGACGATGAGGCGCTTGAGGTTCAGTTCGGTCGCGATCCGCAAGTCGAGTCGCAGGTCGAGCGCATGGTGGTGCGTGCGAAACGGCCGCGCGGTCGCACCGCCCGCGACGTGCAGCATCGTGGGCGTCTCGCTTTCGAGAAATCCCCGCGCGTCGCAAAAACGGCGCATCTCCGCAACGATCGTGCTGCGCGCGATGAACGTCGTGCGAACGTCCTCGTTGACGATCAGGTCGACGTAGCGGCGCCGGTAACGTTTTTCGACGTCCACGAGCCCGTGCCACTTGTCGGGCAGCGGAACGAGCGACTTACTC
>JACRTZ010000257.1 GCA_014304965.1 Vulcanimicrobiota bacterium
CGCCTGGGCATTGCGCCCTCCTCGTTTCTCGATCTGCGGCGCAAAATGCTCGTGCGACCGGCGCGACGACTTCTTCAGAGCCTCCCTAGGTTCGCCCGGCTTGTGGCGAGGCGCCGGGTAGCTGCGCGAACTCGCGCGACGTAGTCGCGCGCCAGCCGGCGATGCGACCGCCTTCGATCAAGACGCGGGCGATCGCGAACCACGACGGAAGTTTCATCGCGACGTACAGCGGCACGGCCAGATGGAACCCGCTTTCGATCAGAAATCGCCAACTCGTTTCCGCGAGCGTTGCACCGTCGTTCGTGCCGAGCAGCGCATAATTCGGCGGAGGGCCTGCGAACGGCCGGAAGATTTCGGCGTAGCACAGGATGGCCAATGCGGCGCCGGCGGCGATCAGCGCCGTGCGAAGTGAAAACCGGCCGAGCCGATGCAGGATGAAGCCCACGGCGAGCGCCGCGAGCGGCGCGAACGGAACGAGCGCGAAGAAGACGCCCCAGGGAACCGCGAGCAGCGCGAGCGAGATCGCGGGCGCCCGCTCGCGCGACCGCGACGCGAGCCAAAGCGCGAATGGAATGACGACCGCGAACTGCTGGACGTGAACGAAACCACCGCCGAACACCGCCGCCGCGACGGGCACGAGCACGAGCGGCGCGAGGTCGTTCGTTCGTTTGCGCAACGCAGCGCCGAGCGCAATGCCGAGCGCGGTCATGAAAAGATAAGAAAACTCGCCGAGCCGCACCGCGAGCGCGTCGTTCGCGCCCACGACGTGAGCGAGGTACGTAAGGCTGTATTGCTCTTGATTGGCGATTTCGCTCGCGGCGTGCGCGGGTAGCACGGCCGTGAAGTATTCCAGATTCTCCGCCGGGCCCAAAATCGCGAGCGAGGCGACGATCAGGGCGGCGCAAATGCCGACCAGCACGATCCGCGCGCGCGGGACGAAGATGAGTACCGACGCATAGACCGGCAGCGCCAAGTGCGGCTCGAGCGCGAGCAGCGCGAGCCCGCCGCCCAGCAGTTCGAAACGTTCGCGGCGCAGTCCGTACGCCGCGGCGACGACGCCCAGCACGGCGAACGGTACGAGCTGGCCGAGCAGCATCGAAAGATAGGCGTCGCTCAAGATCGTCGCGGCGAGTGCGATCCAGGGCTCGCACTTCGTCAGGCGAACGAGCAGCGCGATCGTTAGCGCGTAGGCCGCGATCTGCAGCAGCAGCCAAAGCGCCGACGCCCAGGCGAACGGCAAGCGCGCGAGCGGCGCGAGCGCGGCGAGGTCGTAGCCGGGAACCGGCGCCGGAACCGCGAGCCGGCTGCCGGCGCGAAACGCGTGGCCGTTTTGGTGCTCGCAGGTGCGCAGCGGCTCGGTCAGATACGGGTCGGCGCCTTCTTGCGCGACGGCGCTCGCGCAATAGAATGCGACGAAATCGTACTGAAAGGTCGTCGGGTGGAACGACGTGCGATTGGCCTGAAACCAGCCCACCGATAGCGCCGCGAACAGCGCGAGGGCGATTGCGAAGCGCGCTTTCACGCGTTGCCCTCACCGATCGCGACGCTTTCGACGGTCGCGCCGGCGCCGGGCGTCGCGCGAACCCGCACGTCGTACAAGCGCTCGACTTGCGGTCCCGAAGGCGTGTACCCGAAGATCCACCAGCCTTCGAATGTCGGTGGCGCCTCGAAGTTCGCAACCGCGAACGGAACGTCGAACGGTCCATCGGGGATTGCCGTGCGCGCGGCGACCGCGCGATTCGCGTGCACGTCCCACACCTCGACCGTAACGGGCGCGCCGCTCCGGATCGCAACGCTCGCGACGTAATGTCCGGGCGGCCGGCGCCAGAGCGACCCGCGAACGAGATAGCCCGGCGCCGCCTGTGGATCCGCAACGATGTCGGAGCGCCCGCCATCGAGCACGCGGTGTCCGGTTTCGGTCGCAAAGACACCTGCCGGCAACTGCGAGACGGTCTTCGCGATCGTGACGTTGTCGAGCCGCGGCCCGTCGATCTGAAATACCCATAGCCGGTCGGTTGCAGACACGACCTTGACGCCCGGCGTTGCGAGGAACGCCGCGATTGCAGCGTAGCGTTGCTCGTAGCTTGCGACCTCGATGCCTTCGGTCGTTGTGACGAGCGCAAAGGTTCGCCGTTCACGAATCGGGATGACGTCGCCGCCTAAGATCGCATAGACCGACCGGCGGCCTGCAAACGCGCCTACGATGCCTTGCGAGGCGACGACTTCGTCGTCGGCCGAGAGTCCCTGGGTTGCGTGCGTGACGGCGGCTGCGGTACCGTCGCTGATGCGGATCCAACGTTCGGAAACGTGCGGATACCAGACGGCGAACCAGCCGCCGGCGTTGATCGCGCCGGCGAGCGCGAGCGCCGGAACGATTCGTCCGATGCGCGTCGCGCCGACGTGCGCGCAAAACCAGGCAAACCCGACGGCGAGAAACGGATACGCGAAAATATTCTGGCCGCCGGGCGCATCGAACGCCATCACGTCGCTGCGCCCGAGAAAGTTCTCGGCGAACACGAGGACGGCGGGGACCGCGGTGAACGGACACAGGAGTCCGAAGAAACCGGCCGGCGCGAGGTTTGCATAGAGCTCACCGGCGCGGCCGGCAATCCGGCCGAAGGCGATCTCCGGATGACGTACGATCCCGGCCGCAAGGTCGAAGACGCCCGCCGGCGGCGGTGCGCCCGGGCCCATCAGATAGCCGAAATTCGAAACGAGCGAATCGCCGTTGTTCACGTGCATTTTCGACAACGCGAAGGCGCTTGCGAAGCCGAGCGCCGCAACTACGAGCGAAGTGAGACGCGCGCGTCGGCGCGTGGCGAACGCGACGCCGGTTGCAGCGACCAGGGTTGCAGCAACGCTGCCGCCCGCGACACCGGCAATAGCGAAGAAGACGGCAGCGAATCGCTTGCCGACGTAGAGCGCACGCGCGAGCGCGATCAGGATGAGCGCTTCGAACGCGTACATGTGCACGTCGAAGGCGTTCGACATGTAGACCCAGGGGTTGAGCACGAGCAGCGCGAGCCCCGCGAACGCAACGTAGGCGCGCAGGCGCGGTTCTTCAGGGAGACGCTCGGCCGCAATCTCGCAGATCCAGACGTAGGCGAGAATCCCGGTTGCAAAGACGGCCCCGTCTTGCAGTAGTTTGAGTGCGAGCGGACTGTCCCACACCACGCCGACGAGCGCGAGCGGCCACAGCAGCAAGCTGAAGTGATCGTGCAGCCAACTCCAGCCGGCGGCCGTCATGACCGGATCGAACGTGCCGTGTGCGATCAGGTGCCAACTCTGGTAGATGTTGGCGAAGTCCCACGTCAGCGAGTCGCGCGAAACTTGGGCGAGCGACAGCGAAGCGAGCAGAAACGCCTGTGCGCCGAAGGCGACCGGCGGAAAAACGTTTGTCAGCGATCCGGCAATGTTGCGCTGCCGCGCAGCGGCGCGATGGTAGTGGCGTCCCGCACGCTCGGCGCGCAGCGTTGCGCTCACGAAGGCAAAAGACGCCGCGCGCCGAGATAGCGGCTGCGAAAATACGACGAGTTGAAGTTCGACAGGTGGACGTTCGGACGGACTTCTTGCACGAACCAGCCGTTGCCGAGGTAAATGCCCACATGCGACGCGCCGGGCTCGTAGGTCTGAAAGAAGACGAGGTCGCCGGGCTCGGGATAGCCCAGAATTTTTCGGCCGGCCGCGAATTGGAGGTCGGCGGTGCGAGGAATCTGGACGCCTGCCGCACGGAAGACGTACTGCGTGAATCCCGAGCAGTCGAAGCCAGTCCGCGGCGAGGCGCCGCCCCAAACGTACGGCGTGCCCACGTATCCGAGAGCCGTGCGCACGACGGCGTCGGCGAGGCTCGAGATGCGTTCGACCGGCGGCGTCAAGGCCGCCGGCGCTGCGCGGTGCCGAATGCGCGCACGCGCGGCGGCGGCGGGGCGATCCGCGCCGTCGATCACCTGGACCCCGCCGACGACCGAAACGGTCGCGGCCGAAACCGGCGCGAGGTCGATCGCGACGAGAACAAAGGCGGCAAAAAGGAAGCGCACGTCACTTCTATCATCGGTGTTCGGGCCCGGCCGGCTGAGCGCTGGGGGCGCCTCGTGAAGGCCCGGCCGGTCGCGCTCGTCCTGTGGGCGGCCGCGCTGGAC
>JACRTZ010000121.1 GCA_014304965.1 Vulcanimicrobiota bacterium
ACGATGAAGAAGAGCACGGCGCCCTCGGGTGCGTCAATCCGAAGTTCACGGTGATCGAGGGCGAGATCGAATCCATCGAGGGTTGCCTTTCCGTGCCCGGCATGGTCGGCGATCTCAAACGCCACGAACGCGTCGTCTGCAGCGCGCTCGACCGCGACGGCAAGAAATTTGAAGTCGAAGGCACGGCGCTCTTCGGGCGCTGTCTGCAGCACGAGATGGATCACCTCGACGGCGTGCTCTACATCGACAAGGCGCAGAACATCCGCCCCGCCGTGACTGACGAAGAAAAGTCCGCGCTCGAAGAAACCCAGGCCGAAGGCAGCGGCGAGAAGGTTCTGTCAGCGTAGCGACGGCCGGCGGCACCCTGCGCGGCGTATTTTTCGGAACGAGCTCGTTCGCCGTTCCTGCATTGCGCGCGTTTGCTGCCGCAGCCGGCTGCGTGCTGGTCGTCACGCAGCCCGACCGTCCCGCGAAGCGCGGCCAAAAAATGCTGCCGACGCCGGTCAAGAACCTCGCGCTCGAACTCGATATCCCCACGCTCGAACCGGAAAGCCTCAAGGACTTTGCGGACGCGCTCGGCACGGCGAAGCCCGACCTCGTCGTCGTCGCGTCGTACGGCAAGATCGTTCCGCAGACGATTCTCGATCTCGCTCCGCTCGGCGCCCTCAACATCCACCCGAGCCTGCTACCGCTGTACCGCGGCGCCACGCCGCTGCAGGCGCAGTTGCGCGACGGCGTGACGACGGGCGGCGTCAGCATCATCCTTATGGACGCCGGCATGGACACCGGCGACATCGTGCTGCAAGAACGCCGCGACATCGCACCGGACGAAACGTACGGCGAGCTGCACGACCGCTTCGCCGCCCTCGGCGCGGAGATGCTCGCGCAAGCGTGCGCGGACCTCGGCGCCGGCACGCTCGTTCGCACGCCGCAGCGCGGGCTGGCGAGCGACGAAGCGATCGCGGCCACGCTGACGCGTCCCTTGCGCAAAGAAGATCTCGAACTCGACTGGAACTGGCCGGCGGAACGTATCGTGAACTTCGTGCGCTCGCTCTCGCCGATACCGGGCGCTCGTGCCGAACTGGCAGGCGAGCGCGTAAAAATCTTGCGCGCGTCCGTGTATCGCGATGGTTGGCGTATGACCCCAGGCAGCGATGGGCCGCCGGGCTCCCTCTGGTTTGCGACGGAGGGTGCCGGCATCGTCACCACCGGCGACGGGCAACTCGCCGTCCAACGGCTCGTGCCGCCGAGCCGTCCGCCGATGGACGGCGCGGCCTTCGCGCTCGCTAAATTCTTGAAAGCGGCTGCACAGTGACCGCGCGCGACCTCGCATTCGCCGTCCTGCGCGACGTTTTCGGGTCCGAAAAGCGTGGCGCCCAGGCGTCGTTCGATCTCCATGCGCGACGTTCTGAGCTCGACGCGCGCGACCGCGCGTTCGCGGCGGAACTCGCTTACGGCACGATCAAGATGCGCCGTCTGCTCGATTGGTATCTGGCGCCGTATCTGGGCGGCCGCGAGAAGCCGCTGCCGCCCGCGATCGGCGAGATATTACGGCTCGGCGCCTATCAGATGCTGTGCGGAACCGGCGTCGATCAGCACGCCGCCGTGTACGAAACCGTCAACCTCGCTTCCCGGCACGGCCACCGCGGCACCGCGGGCCTGGTCAACGCGGTGCTGCGGCGAATCGGCCGCGATGCGCCGGCGGCGCCCGACCCGACCGACTTCGATGGCGGCGACGACTATACGGCGACAGCACACTCGTTGCCGACGTGGATCGTCGCCGGCTGGACGCGCGTGTTCGGCGAGCGCCGCGATGTCATCGTGGCGGGGGTCAACGGTGCTCCGCAGCGCGCAGTGCGGGTCAATCGGCTCAAGGCATCCGTCGAGGAGGTGCGCCGCGAGCTCGAAACCGCAGGCGCGGTGCTCGAAACGTCTCCCTACGTCGAGGAATCGCTGATTCTGCGCGACGGTCTGACAGGTGACGATGCGAACGGCCGCTGGGCGATGCACAGCGAATCGGCGGCGATGCCGGTCGACATCCTCGATCCCAAACCCGGTGAAAGCATCATTGAATTTTGTGCGGGTCGGGGCAATAAGAGCGTGCAAATCGCGGCGCGAATGGCAAACGAGGGAACACTCTATTCGGTGGAAATCGATTCGCGAAAAGTCGCGCATTGGCGGCACGCCATCGAGGGGGCCGGCGTTTCGTGCGCGACGATCGTTCACGGTGACGCTCGTACGGTGGAACTGCCGCAGGCTGCCGCCGCGCTCGTGGACGCACCGTGCTCGGGAATCGGCATCGTGGGACGTCACCCCGAAGCGCGCTGGCGAAAAGCGCCGTCCGACGGCGAGCGCTTAGCACCGCTGCAGTCGGAACTGCTGGACGCGGCCGCCGAACGGCTGGCGCCGCACGGGCGGCTGGTGTACAGCGTGTGTTCGAGCGACCCGCGCGAAGGCCCCGACGTTATCGGCGCGTTCTTGGAACGGTGCCCGGAATTCTTTCGCTCGGCCTTGCCCGAGCGCTATGCCCCGTTCGCGCGTAACGGAGACATTCTCGTTCCGCCGGGCATCGACGGCCGCGACGGGTTCTACATCGCGTCGCTCGCGCGCGCCCCGTGAACCCGTTTCTCAAAGTCGAAACGCTGTGCGCGAGTGCGGTCGAGCGCGTCTTCGGCATGGCATTTCCGAGCCCGCTCCAACCCGTGCAGGTCGCCCGAAAACTCGTCGCCGTTTTCGAGACCGCAGGCGCGGGCGGTCGTGGCGGGTGCCGCCTGATCGTCGGCGTCCATCCGGCCGATTACGAACGCTTTCAAGGCGACAAGGGCTATCTCGAACGGCAATGGAGCACGATGCTCGCGCGCCTCGCGGAGCGTTCTCAGAAGCCGCAGCGTTCGCCGGAAGTCGTGCTCGAGGCGACGCGTTCGCTCGCGCGCGGTACGCTCAACGTGACGGTGGAACCGCTCGCGGCGCCGCTCCACCTTGCGTTGCGCGTTCGCAAGGGCATCCCGCCGGGCAGGCGCCTCGCGCTGCGCGATACGCTGACGATCGGGCGGGATGCCGACTGCGACCTCGTGTTGGCCGATCCACGCGTTTCGCGCAAGCACCTCAAGATCGTGGCCGAGCCCAATGCGGTGACATTCGCCGATCTGGGCGCGGCCAACGGCGTTTTACTCAACGGGAAGCGCAGCGCTGAAGGGCAGCTTGACTGCGGCGACGTGTTGATTCTGGGAGATTCCGAGCTTGTGGTCGAGGCCGACGAGAGCGAGGCCGTGTGAATCCCCACGACATGCGCCTTGAGACGTTTGGAATCGTGGTTGCGACCGGAGCGTTTGCGCTCGCCTCGATGCCCGCTCGGCGCCGCCGTCGCGTCCGCGATGACGCGATGACGGCGATGCAGGCGGTCATACTACGGGTGGAAGAAGATGGCGGGACGCGCACGGTCCGGGCGCCGGTTCCGATCACGATCGGCCGGGCACAGACCGCGACGCTGGCGATCTCCGACGCGCAAGTGAGTCGTTTGCACGCACGTATCGATTTGACCGACGGGACGCTCACGCTCCGCGACCTGGACAGTCGAAACGGAACGCTGGTGAACGCGCGTCCGATCGACGTTCCCGTCACGCTGCGTGACGGCGACGAGATCGACATCGGAACGACGCGCATTACGTTTATGGGTTTCGGGCCGTGGAAATAGCGGTCGGTTCGAACGTCGGCTTCTGGCAAGTGCGACAGACCGATGCGCACGTCGCCGACACCATCGCGCCGGGCGTTACGCTTCTTGCCATAGCGGACGGCTTCGGGGCGATCGGCAACGGAAAACCGGCCGCGGAAGTGGCGCTCGCAACGCTGCGCGATTACTTACGGCGCCGGCGCGGTTTAGCGCTCGGTCCCCGGCCCTCGGCGAAGAGCGTTCGGGCACTCTTGCTCGCGGCGCTCGAAGTCGTCAACGCGCGGCTCTACTCGCTCAGCGGCAGCAACGAAGACTTTGTGGGTAGCGGGACGTCGCTTACGGCCGTGATGATCGTCAACGGCGCGGCATTCGTCGGACATGCCGGCGACTCGCGCGCCTACTTGATGCGCATGGGCGGTCTCGAGTTGCTGACCGCGGACGATGCA
>JACRTZ010000256.1 GCA_014304965.1 Vulcanimicrobiota bacterium
TCGGCATCTTCGTCTGCGCGAGGCTGAAGAACACGAACGGGACGATCGCCCATGCCAGCGAGAGCCGCGCAAGACTGCCGTTGAGATGTTCCCGCGTTTCGCGAAACGCTTCCAGCGCTGCCGGAAACAGGAACGGAAACCACGGAAAGGTCGCGATGATGACGACCGGAAGGTAGTAGTAAATCGGACCGCTCTGATTTTCGATCGTTCCTAAGTAACGGCCGACCGTGTAATGTCCCACCAGTTCGCCAAGCGCGACGGGCCCCGCGGCGTGCACGACCGCAATCGCCCACGGAGCGACGATCGAGAGGAAAATCAGTATGCCGAGCAGCCATCGTCCCGGGCGCGGCACGATGACGCCGCGCGCGCTGCGGGATTCCCAGATCGCCCACGCACCGATGACGATCGCGGTGACCACGAGCGCCACCAGCCCTTTTGTGAGCGTTCCGACGCCGAGCGCGACCCAGCCGGCGTACCACCAGCGCGCCGAACCGCCGCGCAACGCCGCAAACCACGACAGGATCGCGAGCGCCACCGCCAAGTCGAGCAGCGCGTCCATGATCGCGAGCCGGCCGACGACCGCTTGCATGAGCGACGTCGAAAGCACGAGCGCTGCGAGCAGCGCCGCGCGCGATGTGGTGAGCGCCGCCACGACGTACCCGACGGCCCCCGCCATCGCGATGGTCGCGAGGGCCGAGGGCAGACGCATCGCAAGCTCGCCGACGCCGAGGACGTTCGCGAATGCTGCCGCGAGCCAGAAATACAGCGGGGGCTGCACGAACCACGGCGCGCCGTTAAAATGCAGCACGATGGGATCGTGCAACAGGATGATTTCACGCGCGACTTCGCCGTAGGCCGTCTCGCTATTGTCCCATAGCGTGCCGACGCCGAGCCCCGGGAGCGTCACGATTGCAGCGACCAATGCGCCGACCCACGCGGCACGCCCCGACGGCCCCATCACGCCCACAAATTAGGAAGGCGGCCCGATAATCCCCCGCCAAACGCCGAAGCGATGGGTAACGACGCGAGCGATGCGGTGCGTTATGCGCTCGCGCTCGACGTGCGCGGGCGGGTCGCTGTCGTCGTGGGCGGCGGTCGCGTCGCCGAACGCAAGGTGCGCGGCCTGCTGGAAGCCGGCGCCGACGTCACGGTCGTCGCGCCCGCTATCGCCGCTCCGCTCTCGGCGCTCGCCGCGCGCGGCGAGCTTCGAACGTTCGAACGCGCATTCGAAACGGCCGATGTCGCGGGCGCGCTGCTCGTTGTGGCCGCAACCGGGGACGCGACCGTCAATGCCGCGGTCGTTTCCGCGGCACGCGCGGCGGGTGCGCTCTGCAACGACGCGAGCGACGGAGAACATAGCGACTTCATCACCCCGCTGGTGCATCGCAGCGGTCCGATCTCGATTGCCGTGGACACCGGCGGCACCTCGCCGTCGTTTGCGCGCCGGATTCGCGACGAGCTGCGCGCGCAGTTCGACGGCCGCTACGCCACTGCGGCGCGCACGCTCGGACGCGCACGGAACTATGTGTTGGCAACCGTCGCGCCCGAAGCTCGTTCGGCGCTGATGGATGCGCTCGCGCGGCGCGATCTCGCCGAGCTTGCCGCGCTCGACCCGATCCGTCTCGAGGACGAGATCGACCGGATGGCGGGCGAAGCCGCCCCCGCACCTCCCGCCAAACTCGACGGACCGCTCGTCTGCGCCACGCGCAAGAGCGCGCTCGCCATGCATCAGGCGCGCCTTGCGATGGCGCGCCTCGCCGTCGCCGGGATCGTGTCGAGCATTTTACCGTTGACCACGACGGGCGATCGCGATCAAGAGCGGCCGATCGAGGCGCTTGGCAGCGATAACGTCTTCGTGACGGAGCTCGAAAACGCGTTGCGCGAAGGGCGCGCCGACTACGCCGTGCACTCGTGCAAAGACTTACCGAGTTCGCTTCCCGCCGACATGCGGCTCGCGGCGATCGGACCGCGCGAAGATGCGCGCGACGTTTTTTGTTCCGAACGCTTCGCTTCGTTCGAAGCGTTGCCGAGCGGTGCCGTCGTCGGCACCTCGAGCCCGCGCCGGCGCGCGCAATTGGCTGCGCTGCGTCCCGATCTCGCCTACGTGCCGTTGCGGGGCAACGTGGACACCCGGCTGCGCAAGTTGCGCGACGGCGAATGCGATGCCATCGTCTTGGCCGCCGCGGGTTTGGCGCGCTTGGGACTGCGAGCGACGCACATGGCCCCGTTCGAACCGTCGGCCTTGACGCCCGCGGTCGGTCAAGGCGCGCTCGCGATCGAGGTGCGCGCGCCGGACGAGGAACTTGCGGCGCGCGTCCACGACGCATTTAGCGACCCCGACGCGGAACTCGCAATCGTCGCCGAACGCGCTTTTCTGCGCGCGGTACGCGGTGGCTGCCGGGCGCCCGTGGGCGCGTACGCGATCTTCGCGGGACGGGATCTGCGCTTGCAAGCGGTCATTGCGTCGCTCGACGGCAGCGAAGTTCTGCGCGGAGAATCCGCCGCGCGCGTGGAGAACGACGTAGCCGCTGAGTCGCTGGGCACCGAATTAGCCGGGCGGCTCCTGGCCGAAGGCGGCGACCGGCTCCTGGCGCGTGCGCTGCCCGCCGGACCGCTTGCCGGGGTGCTCTTCCTTTTACCACGCACGCAAGAGCGCCCGAGCCGGATCGCGCCCGCTTTGCGCAGCGCCGGCGGCGAGGTCGTCGAGGCAGCCGACGACGACGAAGCGGCCCGGGGGCTCGAACGGCGGCGTCCCGACGTGCTGCTCTTCCCGTCCAGCGGTTCGGTCCGCGCGCTCCCGGGTTACCTGGCCGAACTCCGCGCGAGCGAGGTGCGGCCGCTCGTGGCCGCCATGGGTCCCGCTTCGGCGGCAGCCGCGGCTTCCGCCGGTTTTCCGGCGGACGTGGTCGCGCCCGACGCGGAAATCGCCGCATTCGTGCAGAGCGTGACGCGGGCGGCGCTGAAGGGTCGGGAATGAACCTCGAGAGACGGCCGCGCCGGTTGCGCGCGAGCGCGGCCATGCGTTCGCTCGTACGCGAACACGACGTGCGCGTCTCGTCGCTCGTGCAGCCGCTGTTCGTCGCCGACGACAGACAACCGAAGGGCGAGATTTCGAGCATGCCCGGCATCGCGCGCCATTCGGTTGAAGGCGCCGTCGCCGAAGCGCGCGCACTGCACGCGCTCGGCATCAACGCGGTCATGCTGTTCGGCATCCCCGACCACAAGGACGCAGAAGCGTCGTCAGCGCACGATCCGCACGGCGTCGTACAGCGCACGATTCGCGCGCTCAAACGCGACGTGCCGGGACTCGTCGTGATCGCCGATCTGTGCAACTGCGAATACACCGATCACGGCCATTGCGGCATCCTCGACGAGCGCGGCGACGTGGACAACGATGCGACGCTGGAATTGCTCGGCCGCATCGCGCTCTCGTATGCCGAAGCGGGAGTGGACGTCGTCGCACCGTCCGACATGATGGACGGCCGTATCGGGTATTTGCGCACGATCCTGGACGCGTCGGGGTACACCGCAATCGCATTGATGTCGTACGCCGCCAAGTTCGCTTCGGCATTTTACGGACCGTTTCGCGAAGCGGCAGACTCCACGCCGCAGTTCGGCGATCGCCGGAGCTATCAGATGGATCCGCCCAACGGTCGCGAGGCGGTGCGCGAAGCGATCCTCGATCTCGAAGAAGGCGCCGACATCGTCATGGTCAAGCCCGCGCTGGCCTATCTCGATTTGGTGCGCGCGGTTCGCGAAATTTCCGACGTGCCGGTCGCGTGTTACAACGTCAGCGGCGAATATGCGATGGTCAAGGCTGCCGCCCGCAACGGTTGGATCGACGAAGATCGGATCGTTGACGAGATGCTCGTCTCGTTCGTGCGCGCGGGTGCGGACGTAATCGTGACCTACTTCGCCAAAGCATTCGCCGAACGCAGCCGGACGAAATCGCCGAACGCGTGAACGCAGGGGTGCTCATCCTCGGCGGCAGCGAAGCGACGCGGCTGCCGGGGAAACTCGAACTTGCGACGGGAGACGTGCCGATGATCGTGCGCGTCTTGCGCAATTTTGACGGCGCGCCCGAAACGTGGATCGCCGGCAAAGGAACGTTTCCGCCCGGGTCGGATGCCGCGCTGCCCGCGCCGATGGCGATTGACCGCTGGAGCCGCCGCGGGCCGCTGGCCGGCATGCTGACGACGATGGCACGCATGCGTTCGCGCTGGGTCTTTGCGGTTGCGGGTGACGCGCCGTTTCTCGATGCCGCTTTCGCCGAGCGTCTCGAAGCGGCGCGCGCGCCCGGCGACGAGGCCGTCGTGCCCGCCCGCGAACGCGACGGACAAACGCAACTCGAACCGCTGGCCGCGTTGTACGACCGGCTCGCATTCGTGCGCGAGGGGCTGCCGGTGTTGCGTTCGGGCAACGGCGCTCTGCGGGCGGTGATCGACCGGCTGCGCGCGCGTTTGGTGCCGGCCGGCGATCCGGCAGTCTTCGCCAACGTGAACACGCCAGCCGATTACGAAGCGCTGCGAGCCGCGCTCGCGTCCGGAGAACCCGCATGACCGAACGCAGCCTCTCTGCCTTCACCCGCGCCAAGCGCGTCATCCCCGGAGGCGTGAACTCGCCCGTACGCGCGTTCAAGGCGGTCGGCGGCACGCCGATTTTCATGAAGAGCGCGACCGGGTGCACGATCACCGACCTCGACGACAATACGTATCTCGATTACGTGATGTCGTGGGGTCCGCTGATCTTAGGACATGCGCCGCCCGCCGTCGTGAAGGCCGTGCAGGCGGCCGCGACGCGCGGCACGTCGTTCGGCGCACCGACCGAGGCGGAAACCGAACTCGCCGAACTCGTCGTTTCGATGGTGCCGTCCATCGACAAGGTTCGTTTCTGTTCGAGCGGCACCGAGGCGACGATGAGCGCGCTGCGCTTGGCGCGCGCGTTCACGGGACGCGACAAAGTCGTCAAGTTCGCGGGTTGCTATCACGGCCACGCCGATGCGTTTCTGATTTCTGCGGGCAGCGGCGCGCTCACGCTCGGCACGCCGGATTCGCCCGGAATCACGCAAGGTACCGTGCGCGACACGCTGTCGCTTCCGTACAACGATCTCGATGCGGTTTCGCGCGCCTTCGACGCGCACGGACGCGAGATTGCTGCCGTGATCGTGGAGCCGTATGCCGGCAACATGGGATTCGTGCTGCCGCGCGACGGTTTTCTCTCGGGCCTGCGCGAGCTGACCAATGCGCACGGCGCGCTGCTCATCTTCGACGAAGTGATGACCGGCTTTCGCGTCGCACCCGGCGGCGCGCAAGAGCGCGAGGGGTTGTCGCCCGACCTCACGACCCTCGGGAAGATCGTGGGCGGCGGTTTGCCGGTCGGCGCGTTCGGCGGGCGCGCCGACGTGATGGAGTCGCTCTCGCCGCTCGGCCCCGTGTACCAAGCCGGGACGCTATCCGGAAATCCGCTTGCGATGGCGGCGGGGCTCGCGACACTGCGCGGCCTGCAAGTGGCCGACACCTACGAAACGCTCGAGCGTTCGACCGAACGGCTCGTCCTCGGCCTCGGCGAGGCGTTCGGGCGCCGCGGCATTCCCCACCGCATCGCCCATCGCGGTTCCATGTTCGGATTTTTCTTCACCGGATGCGACGTGGTCGATCTGGCGAGCGCGAAGACCGCCGACACGGCGTTGTACGGCCGCTTCTTTCACGCAATGCTCGAGCGCGGCGTCTATCTCGCGCCCTCGCAGTTCGAAGCGGGCTTCGTCAGCACGGCGCACATCGCGACGGCCCTCGACGACACGCTCGCGGCCGCCGACGACGCCTTGAGCGCGCTGCATGCGGTCGCTTGAGTCGCCGCCGGGCGCTCGGCTCGCCTTTCGCCTGACGAAAGCAGGGAGCCGGCGCGAAACCGCCTGAACCACGACCTGATGGCACATCAACATTGGGTCCGGTACCGGCACGCCGGCGAGACCGGTTTCGGGACGCTCCACGACGGCCGCATCCAGCCGCATGCCGGCGACCTGTTCGCGGCGGCGACGCCGAAGGGCAGCGCGTTCGAAGCACACGAAGCGACGCTCCTGACGCCGTGCGAGCCGAACAAGATGATCGGCTTGGTCAATAACTTTCACGCGCTCCTGACGAAATTGAACGCGGCCGTGCCCGAAGAACCGCTGTATTTTCTCAAGTCGCAGACCGCGTTCTTGGCGGCCGGAGAAACGATCGAAACGCCGGTCCACTATTCGGGCCGTGTGGTGTTCGAGGGCGAACTCGGCATCGTAATCGGCAAGCGCGCGAAGAACGTCGAAGAAGCCGACGCGCTCTCGTATGTTTTCGGGTACACGTGCGTCAACGACGTGACCGCGTTCGATCTGCTCAACAAAGATCCGCAGTTCGCACAATGGACGCGCGCCAAGAGTTTCGACACGTTCGGCGTGATCGGTCCGTCCATCGCGACCGGCCTCGACCCGGGCAGCCTCGTGGTGCGCACGATCCTCGAAGGCGACGAGCGCCAAAATTATCCGATCTCCGACATGGTTTTTTCGGCGGCGCGGCTCGTCAGTCTGCTGTCGAAAGACATGACGCTGTTGCCCGGTGACGTGATCGCGTGCGGCACGTCGGTCGGCGCGGGGCGCATGAAACCCGGCAGCACGATCGAGATCGAGATCGAAGGCATCGGACGTTTGACCAACCGCTTCGAAGGCGTCGCGGCCGAGGTAACGAGATGAAGATTTGCGTGATCGGCGCCGGCGCCATCGGCGGCATGCTCGGCGCCAAATTGACGCTCGGCGGCAACGACGTGACGTTCGTCGAGAAGAACGCGGCGCACGCAAAAGCGATCGCCGCCGACGGGCTCAAGATCGTCGCGCACGATGGTTCGGAAACCGTCGCCCGCGGGCTGACAGTCGTTGACGAGATCGCCAAGGCCGGCAAGCAAGACCTGGTCATCGTCGCCGTCAAGGCGCACCAGATCCCCGGCATTTCCGGCGAATTGCGCGGACTCTTCGGGCCCGAGACAACGGTGATGACCGTGCAAAACGGCATCCCGTTCTGGTATTTCTACAAATTGGACGGTCCGTACGAAAACCGCCGCATCGAAGCGGTGGACCCAACGGGCGAACTCGAGAAAAACATCGAGCGCGACCGCATCGTCGGCTGCGTCGTGTACCCGGCGGGCGAAGTGATCGCGCCCGGAGTCATCAAGCACGTCGAAGGCGACCGCTATTCCGTCGGCGAGCTGGACGGTTCGCAGAGCGAACGGGTTAAGAAGCTTTCCGAAACGCTCGTCGCCGCGGGCTTCAAATCGTTCGTCCTCGAGGACATACGCTCGGAGATCTGGCTCAAACTGTGGGGCAACCTGTCGTTCAACCCCATCAGCGCGCTGACGCACGGGACGCTCGCCGGTATGGCGCGCTACGAGCCGGCCAAAGAACTCGTCGCCAACATGATGCGCGAAGCTCAGGAGATCGCAGGCAAACTCGGCATTACGTTCCGCCACACGATCGAAAAGCGCATCGCGGGCGCGGAAAGCGTGGGCGAGCATAAGACCTCGATGCTGCAGGACGTCGAAGCCGGCCGCGCGCTCGAGGTCGAGGCGCTGGTCGGTGCGGTCGTGGAACTCGGCCGCCTGACCGAGACGCCGACCCCGCACATTAACGCCGTGTATGCGTGCACGAAGTTGCTCGACAAAGTCATGACCGACGGGAACGTCGCGTTTCCGCCGGTGCCCAAAGGCGGGGCCGCGGCCGAGCGCGAGCTCGCGGCCGCCCGGTCGTAGCGACCCGCCGGATGCCGCTCGTCTGCCTCGGGCTTTCTCACCAAACCACGCCGGTCGACGTGCGCGAACGGCACGCCTTTCCGGCGGCGCGTATGGGCGAAGCCTTGATCGCGCTGCGCGATTACGAAGCCGTGCGCGAAGCGGCAATGCTCTCCACCTGCGGACGCATCGAGATCTACGCCGAGCTCGACGACTACGAGACGGGCGTCGAACAGCTCAAATCGTTCTTGCGAAACTTCCGTCATGGCGGCGTCGAATTCGACCTGGAGTCGTATCTCTACACCCACCTCGGCGGCAAGGCCATCGAACATCTCTTCCGCGTTTCGACCGGACTCGACTCGATGCTGATCGGTGAAGCGGAGATCCTCGCGCAGGTCAAAGATGCGTACGTCCAAGCGCAGCGAGCGCGCTCGCTCGGCAAGAGCCTGCACGCGCTCTTTCGCGAGGCGCTGGCCGCCGGTAAGGCCGCACGCTCTCAGACGCGCATCGGCAGCAACTCGACGAGCATTGCGACCGCGGCAATCGAGATCGCCAAACGCAATGTAGGCACCCTTGCAGGCAAGACCGTGCTCGTGATCGGCGCCGGCAAAATGGGTTCGCTTGCGGCCAAGCGCGTCCGCGCCGAGGGCTGTGAGGACTTGATCGTTGCGAATCGCACGCACGGTACCGCGCGCAGCGTCGTCGAGCGATTGGGAACCGGCGAAGCGCTCGCCCTTCCCGGAATCGTAGACGCGCTCAAACGCGCCGACGTCGTCGTGACCTCAACCGGTGCGTCGCACTTCTTGCTGGATCCAGGCGACGTCGCCGAAGGGATGCTCGCGCGACCCGACCGTCCACTCTTCATCGTGGACATCGCCGTGCCGCGCGACGTGGACCCCGAGGTGACCCGTATCCCCAACGTCTCGCTTGTGGACGTGGACGAGCTCAAAGACGTCGTGCAAGTCACGATCGAGCAGCGGCGCGAAGAGATTCCGCTCGTCGAAGAGATCGTTACCGAGCACGCGCAACGGTACGTGCGCTGGTATCAGTCGCGCGTCGCGATTCCCGTCGTCGCATCGCTCGTGCAGAAAGCGGAGACGATCCGCGAAAGCGAGATCGCGCGGCTGTTCGCGCGCTGCCCCGAGTTGACCGAGCGCGAGCGGATGTTGGTGACCGGCGCGTCGCTTACGATCATCTCGAAACTGCTGCATACCGTCGTCACGCGTTTGCGCGAACGCGCGAGCACCGACCGTGCGGCGGCGCTTTCGCTCGCAGGCGTGCTCGACGATCTCTTCGATCTGCAATCGCGCGCCCAGGAAGCGGCGGCCGAACCCCACACGGTCTCGCCCTCGCTCGAGTGACCGCGCCGCGGCGCGGTAGGGTCGCACTGGTCGGCGCCGGACCCGGCGACCCGGGGCTGATTACCGTGAAGGGCGCACGCCTGATCGCGCAGTGCGACGTTCTCGTGTACGACTATTTGGCGGCCGCGCCGATCGTCGCACTCGCGCGGCCCGATTGCGAAAAGATCTACGTCGGCAAGAAAGCGGGCGCACACACGCTGTCGCAAGACGAGATCACCGCGCTGCTCGTGCGGCTTGCCGGCGAAGGCAAACGGGTCGTGCGGCTCAAGGGGGGCGACGTCTTCGTATTTGCGCGCGGCGGCGAAGAAGCGCGCGATCTGCACGCGGCGGGCGTCGCGTTTGAAATCGTCCCCGGCATTACGTCGGCCATCGCGGCACCGGCCTATGCCGGAATTCCGGTGACGCACCGCGACCACAATACCGCGTTCACGATCGCGACCGGTCACGAAGATCCGCTCAAAGGCTACTCGTCGCTCGATTTCGCCAAGCTCGCAGACCCCGGGAAAACGCTGGTGTTCTTGATGGCGATGGGCAGCCTCGCCGGCATCGTCGCGCGGCTACTTGAGAACGGCCTCGGCGCCGAAACGCCCGTGGCGATCGTGCGCGAGGGGACGAAGCCGCAGCAAGAGACGCTCGTCGCGACGCTCGGCACCATCGTCGCAGAGGTCGAGCGCGTCGGTTTCGCCGCGCCCGCGATCGTCGTGATCGGCGACGTGGTGCGCGAACGCGAGCCGATCCGCTGGTTCGACAACGGTCCGCTGTTCGGCAAGAAGATTCTCATTACGCGCCCGCAGGGGGCCGCCGAAGAGTTTGCCGCGCGGCTGTGGGAATTCGGCGCGGAGCCGCTGGTCGCGCCGGCGATCGAGATTCGCCTGCCGGCCGACGAAGCGGCCGCGGTGCGGGCGGTCGAAGCCGTTCGCGAATACGCTTGGGTCGTCTTCACGAGCGCGAACGGCGTCGAGAGCTTTTTCGATCGCTTGACGGCTCGCGGAGCCGACGCGCGCGCCCTCGGTGACGTGCGCGTGGCCGCCATCGGCGCGAAAACCGCGGACCGATTGGCCGTTCGCGGCGTGATCGCCGATTTCGTTCCCGACGAGTTCGTCGGCGAAGCGGTCGCAGCCGGCTTGCTCGAACGCACCGAGCCGGGCGAGCGCATCCTGATCTTCGGCGCGCAAGAAGCGCGCGACGTCATTCCAGATACGCTCCGAAGCGCCGAGCGTGTCGTGGACATCGTCGCCGGGTATCAGACCGTCGCGCAGCGCGATCCCGCGATCGCGGAGGCGGCGCGCGCGGCGGATATCTGGACGTTCGCGAGCCCGAGCACTGTTCGCGCGTTCTTGGACAACGTGCCGGACGCGACACCACTCGCGGCGCACAAAACGGTCGCGTGCATCGGCCCCGTCACCGCGGCGGCTGCGCGCAACGCCGGCTTACCGGTGCACGTCGTCGCCGAGGAATACACCGTGGACGGGCTGCTCGCGGCGCTCGAGAACCCAGCGCACGAAGTTCTGGGTTAAACGTTGCGGCTAACACTCGCGCCACTGACGAACTTCGACCTCGGGGCCGTCGCGGCAGCCGCGATCGCGTTCGTCGCGTACCGCGCGCGCGTGCTGACGAGCGGCGGCGCGCTCTGGGCCTTCGCCATCGGCACGCTGACCTTCGGCGCGCTCGGCTGGAGCGGCGCCGCCATTTTGCTGACTTTTTTTCTCACGTCCGTAGCGCTGTCCCGCCTCGGCCGCGCGCGCAAACGCGCGTTGCTTGCCGGCGTCGAAAAGGGCGGCGTACGCGACGGCGCGCAAGTTTTCGCGAACGGCGGCGTGGCCGCCATCTGCGCGGCGCTGACGTTCCACGACCCGCGTTATGCGATTGCCTTCGCCGGGGCGTTCGCGGCGGCGGCCGCCGACACGTGGGGCACCGAACTCGGCGCACTCTATGGCGGTACGCCGCGCTCGATCGTTACCGGGCGCAGAGTGGATACCGGTCTCTCCGGCGGCGTCACCTGGCTCGGAACTGCCGCTGAGGTTGGCGGGGCCGCGGTCGTCGCGGCCGTCGCGTTCACGTTCGGACTTCCGTTCGTTGCGGTGCTCGCCGGCGGCGTCGCTGGAGCGTTCGTGGATTCGCTGCTCGGCGCGACGGTGCAAGCGAAGCGCTGGTGCGCGCAGTGCGGACGCGCTTGCGAATCCGATCCGCACGTGTGCGGCGCAAGCACCGAATTGCTCCGCGGCGCGGGCTGGTTCGGCAACGATGCCGTCAATCTCGCCGCTACCATGGTGGGCGCGGCGGTCGCGTTCGCGCTCGCGCGCTAGCCTTTCGAGGTGGTCGCGGCCTTCCCGAACTTCTTGTCGAGGTAGGGCAAGATGTCGTCGTCGTCGTCGAGCACGACATCGCCGTCGACCAACACCGGGATGCTCGTCTGGCCCGAAACCTTGCTGACTTCTTCGCGTTCGGAGTGCGAGCGCGGGACGTTGACGTTCTTGTAGTCGAGCAGCAGGTCGGTCAATTTCTGCCGTACGCGCGCGCAGTACGGGCACCATTCCGCTTGATAGAGGACGAGATCGGTGGGACGACCCATGCGTGTTCCTTTGTGGTGACGAGCTTCACCAACCCTGAAGCCGTCCCGGACGCTGAAGGTTGCAGCGCCAGGGCAACTGGCCGGCAGCGTGTAACGTTCCGACCTCGTCGACCGGAGTGTATATCGCGTGTCGCCATCGAGGGAAGATCGCCGCCGTCTCTTCACCTCGCTCGGTCTCTCGACCGTGCTACAGATTCCGCTTGCCTTCATTTTCTTCGCAGCGACGATGTTGTGGTATGCCGTCATCCAAGAGGAGCAACCACTCGGCTTGCCTGCCCACGATCGGGCAGGCGTCACCATGTTCGTCATCGAGCACCGCGCTCGCGCGGCGAGTTCCGCGACCGAGCGCCAAGCTCGCAGCGTCGCACTCGCGCCGAAACACCGCGACGTGAAGGCCCGGCCGCACACGATTTCGCGCGACGTCAAAATTTTATCGGTCATGAATCGGGCTTCGAAAGTGGAGCGCGTCGCCTCGGCCAGACGCGCCGTCAACGCAACCCGCGCGACGCTGCAAGCCGCAAAGGCACCGGTGGACGACTCCCCGACCGATCCCATTCCGAGCGTCGCAGCATCTCCGCAACCGAGCGCCGCGCCGGCCGTCACGACGGCGGCGCTAACGTCGACGCAACAGATCGCGACTCAGCGCGGTTCCGAGGGCCCGGTCGGCGGCTGGGGCCAGAACTTTGAGAAGCCGATGCTCGCCGACGATGCGGTGCTCAGCGACCTGCGCGCAAAATACCATTTCGCTTCGGCGATCGTCGTGCGCGTGGACGAAAACGGGAAGGCGCTCAAAGTGACATTGCCCGATTCTATTCCAAGCGACGCCCGCGCGGAGATCGAAAAACGCCTCGTCGCCTTGCACTACGTCCCCGCGGAATGCAATGGTCTTCGCTGCATCGGCACGCTGCAAATCACGCTTTAGCGCGCGGCCGATGAGGCGGCTACGGCCGCCAGATGCCGATCGAAGAGCCGACCCAGGTCATGTTCTTGTTAAAGTCCACGCCGAGCAATTCGCCGCGCGCGAGCCGGCAGAGATTCGTGGCGGCGACCAGTTTGGGCTCGTCGTCGGGGCGCAGGTACATCATGCGGATTTCGACCTTGACGCCGCCGCCGTCCGCGGCCGCAAGCGCGGGTTCGTAGGCGATCTTCTCCTGCAGGCACCAAGCGTCGCGCGCATTCGCCGGCATCGCCGCGACGTCCGCAGCGCTTGGGCGCACGTTGACGCCGCCGCCCGCGAACGAAAACAGCGGCTTGAGCACGTAGCGTTCGCTCAGATGGTCCGGCACGCTATCCACATCGGACAGTAATCGCGTCTTCGGCACCGCCGGGTGGTCGAGAAACGGCAGCGAGTACTTCGACCAAATGAAGAACCAGTTCGGATGGGGCGACCACTCGACGTCGAGTTCGTCGCGCAGGTCGAACGGGAGCGTCACGTTCTTGCGCTCGATCTCGTCGATGACCAGGCGGTAGTAGATCCGCTCGATCGCGCGTTCGCGGCCGGACGCATCGCGGCGGTACAACTTCCGGCCGCGTTTGGTCAGCATCGTCGGGCACACCGGCTCGACGCCGAACAGCATCTCGGTCGCCGCGAAATCCGGATACGTCTTTTGGGAGCGCGGGTCGAGATCGAGCAACACCACGTCGGCGGGATCGTGCTCCCCGACGATCGTTCGCCGCGCGAGATCGAGCAGCGAGTCGCGGTCGAGGCCGCCGAACCACGACGACCATTCGCCGGTCAATCCCTCGGTCGTTTGCAGTTCGCGCTCCCATGCGTCGCGCTGCAGCGTCTCGAATCCGAGCAGCGACGGAAAGCCTTGCAGCTCGACGAGCCGCGGCCCGAGCGATCCGTCGGCTTCGCGCACGATCGCAAAATCCACGACCGCAAAAGTGGGCAGCGGCGTTTCGTTCGGAACGTTCCAACGAGCGGGTACGGCCGCGCGCATCCGCGCGATCCGCGTGGCATCGGAGAGCTGTGCGACGATGGCGTCGCTCGCCGCGACGCAGCGCTCGTGCAACCCCGGTGGAAAGAACACCGGCGTTTCCGCGAGCCGGAACGGGACCTCACATCCCAGCGTGCCTTCCAGGTCCGCCACGTAGCGGCGGTACCGTGCGTCGTCGTACGCGGCGTTGAAGCGCGCGCGAGCGGACGGTTCCATCTAGCCCGGCAAAAACACGCGCGTCAAGCAGCGCGGACGAGCCGCTCGAGCCGCCGTTCGATCAGGTCCGAGAACACGAGGCGACCGACCCGTAAACGTTCTTCGCGACGATCGCTGCGCAAGACGGGCAGCAAGGCCGACCGCTGATCGTAGACTTCGCGCGTGATCGTACCGCGCTCGAGCATTCGATCGAGCAAGCCGGCAACACGCTCGGCCGCGCCGATCTCGGGATGGCTGTTGACCGCGAAGATGCGCGGCGTGCGCGCATCGCGGTCGCGGGCGACTTCCAGCATCGTGAGCGCCGGGTCGGGCTTGCCGGCGGCATCCGAGGCGTACGCGATCGCGGTCATGCCGCGCGGAAATGCGGGCGAGCGCGGAATCAAATCGTAGTAGCGCGAGTCCAGCACCGGCACGCGCGCATCGCCGCCGTCGGCGAGCGCCGCAAACCAGGGATGCGCGAGCGCCTGCTGCGTCAAGAGATTCGTGCCGACGCCGCTCGTCGGGCCTTCTTCGCGCAAGACGGGCTCGGCCGCACCCGACCAGCGGCACAGCAACCCGAAGGTATGACAGACGCCGTAGAGCGCGGCGTTCTCGTCGACGGCGACGTCTTCAAACAACTTCCAGAGCGGCGCTTCCCACGACGGATCCTCGCGGATGAACTGCGTGCCGCGCTCTTCGGTGTTGCGGTGCGGGTCGAGATGGCCCGGCCCGCCGGTACCAACGTACAGCAGGTGACGCCCGCTGCGATGGTCGGGAACCATCAACCGGTCGCGCACGGCATAGGACGTCACGCGCACGCGCGCACCGCGCGCCGCGAGTTCGCCGTCGAGCGCGCCCGCCTGATCGCGAATCATCGTTACGATCGCATCGTGACCGACGTTCGAATACCCGTGGTTCATGTCGAGCACCGCCACGTCCACTGCGGTCGGATCGGGCGCCGGCAGATCGCTCGCGCGTTCGACCCGCACGTAGGAAAAGCGCGCCGTGCCCAGGTCGAGCGGCACGCGCTCCTCGGTGGTACTCCTAGGCAATCCGCGTCCCCACTTCCGTTTCGCCGATGGCGTACTGGACGACGGCTTTGAGATCGCCCGTTTCCTTATATACGGCGAGCTGGCGGTCGGCCCCGGTGCGGCGCCGCATGATTTCGTGAACGTATGCGATTTCTTGCGTACTTTCCAGCTCCGAAACGACGCCGTCAACGAACTCGAGCAACTCGAGCAAGAGCGACTCGGTCGGTACTTCGGTTTTTTTGCCGAGGTCGATCAGCTTGCCGTCGAGCCCGAACCGGGCCGCGCGCCACTTGTTCTCATCGATCAGGGTGCGGCGGTACATCCGCCAGCCCTGATTCTTGTCGTACAGCTTCCAGAGACGGTAGGTGACGGCCTGAAAGAACGCCGCCATGCAGATCGTCTCGTCGATGCGCATCTGCGCGTCGCAGATCCGGTATTCGAGCGTCGGGAAATACGGATGGATGCGGACGTCCCACCAAATCTTCTTGCCGTCCGCGATGCAGCCGGTAGCGATCAGCGTGTTCAGAAAATCCTGATACTCTCCCCACGACGCGAAGGAATCCGGAATGCCCGTCCGAGGAAAGCGCTCGAAAATCTTCGCGCGGAAACTCTTCCAGCCGGTGTTCTGGCCCATCCAGAACGGCGAGTTCGTCGAGAGCGCGAAGATGTGCGGCAAAAAGTAACGAACGCCGTTCATGATTGCGATGCGCGCGTCGTCGTCCTCGACGCCGACGTGCACGTGCAAGCCGAAGATAAGGTTCGCGCGCGCGATCATCTGCAAATCTTCGACCAGACTGTCGTAGTGCGCGCCGGGCGTAATCGGCACGGTCTTCCAGTCGGTAAACGGGTGCGTGCCCATCGAAGCGACGCGCAAACCCGCGCGGCGCGCGAGCAAAACGATCTCGCTCCGCAGGCGCGTGATCTCGCGACGCGCTTCGGTGACGTCGCGACAGATCGGCGTGCCGACCTCGATCACCGGGTCGTGAAGCTCGCGCTTCATCTCTTCTTTGAGCAGCGCCGTGCCCTCGGCGAACATCTCCTGGATGTGCGATTTTAGTTCGTACGTCGTGGGATCAATGACCTGAAACTCTTCTTCGATCCCAAGCGTGAACGAGGGCCGCGCCACGTTACGTCGCCCGCTCGAAGAGGTTCGTCAAATTGAGTGAGTGCGGCCACGCGCCGGTCAACTCGAAGGGCCGCGGCCGGCGGACGCGGTCGATCAGGACGTCAGCCATGTTGTCCACCACCCAGCGGAAGTTCGCTTCACCGACGGATTTCAAATCCGCGTCGGGCGCCGGGTTCGTAAAGTCGATCGCGTACGGAATGCCGTCGCGCACGGCCAGCTCGACCGTGTTCATGTCGTAGCCGAGCGCTTGCGAGAGCGCGAGCGCATCGCGCCTCAGGCGTTCGTCCATCGCCGGCTCGATGGGCGGCGCGTTCTGCACGTAGCGGTCGTAGTGCGAGGCTTTGGGATCGTAGCGCATCAGGTGGACGCGCTCGCGACCGATCGTGTAGCAGCGATAGTATTCGGTGAAATCGATCGCCTCTTGCGCCATCATCGTCAGGTCGCGCGACCGGTCGTACGCCGCGAAAAACTCTTCGGGTCCGTCGCACTTGTAGACGTCCTTCCAGCCGCCGCCGTACGCGGGCTTCATAAAGACCGGGAAGCCGAGGTATGCGAAGATCTCGTTCCAGTCCACGAAACGCAGATTCCGATACGAGTTCGCCTCGGTATTGGGCGGGCGCTCCTTGTGCGGCAGCAGCACCGTGCGCGGGGTCGCGACCCCGACCGACTCGGCGACGATGTTGCCGAAATACTTGTCGTCGGCGGCCCACCAGAACGGGTTGTTGACGATCTGCACGCCGCGGGCGGCCGCGGCTTTGAGAAACGTCCGGTAAAACGGAACTTCGTGGCTGATGCGATCCACGATTAGCGCATAGTCGAAACGCTGCGTGTCGCGTAGATAGGAAAGCTCGACCTGCGCGCCCACGATGTCGCCTTCGCCGCGCGCGTCGATGGCGCGGATCAACGCCCACGGGAAGGTGTCCTCCATCCCGAAAAGCAGTCCGATTTTCTTTTGCGGCAGCGGCATGAGGGAACCGGGTTTCGCTGGAACGGCGCACGGCCCTACGCAATGCGAGGGCGCCACGAGAAAGGGTCACGATGCATCGCAATCACGAATCTTGGAGCAGCCCCGCGCTTGGCCGCTCCATGCAATTTCTCTGGTTCGGCTGGAGCGGCTATCCGGTCTTGATGTTTCCGACCTCGATGGGAAGCTACGTACAGTATCAAGACATGGGGACCGTCGGGCGGCTCGCCGACAAAATCGATGCGGGTTACTTACAACTCATCTGCGTGGACTCGGTGGATGCCGAAAGCTGGTACGACGAACGCCGGTCGCCGGCCGAACGCGGACCGCGTCACGAGCAATACGACGCGTACCTCCGCAACGAAGTCGTTCCGTACGTGCAAGAGCGCGCGGGACGCCGCGATCTCGGAACGTTCGGCTGCAGCTTCGGCGGTTATCACGCCTCGAATTTCGCCGGCCGCCATCCCGACGTCGTGACCAAAGCCGTCTGTTTCTCGGGAATTTACGACGTGCGGCGTTTCACCGACGGGTATTGGGACGATACCGACTACTTCAATTCGCCGCTCGACTACATCGCGAACATGGACGCCGAGTGGACCACGAAGATGGCGCGCATCGATTGGGTGATCGCGACCGGCGAATACGATTCGCTCGTTGACGACAATCGGCGCTTCTCCACGCTGCTATCGTCAAAGGGCATTCCCAATCACGCCGAGATTTGGCCCGGCGTCTTCGGCCACGATTGGCCGTTTTGGAACGACGCGATCGTTCGGCTCTTGTAGCCCGAGCTAGCGGTTCGCGTGCGCCTTTTGCGCATGGTGCTTGGACGCGTTCCCGTGCGCGTGATGAATTGGCGCGCGTGCGATCGCGGGCGCCGGCTTTGCTACGGCCCGATAGGCAAACGCGCCGCCGGCTCCCGTCCCGATTGCGATGACGAACACCAGCAGCGATCCCGGCCAGGCGGCGGGTTTGCGCTTGGGCGCAACGCTCTCACCATCGGCGTCTTTACGCCGCGGATCATCGACCTCCGAGCCGCAAAAGGGGCAATAGATTGCGCCGTTCGGCATACGCCGACGGCACTTACCGCACGGGTTCACCCTCGAATTTTCGGTTACGCGCCACATAGAAACGAGTGGCGCGAAGCACACTCGCCCGCGCGCGCCTACAAAATGGTCTTGCCGAGCCCCGAAAGGATCAATTCGACGGCTAATTCGGCCGTGCGGTTACGTTGATCGAGGATCGGATTAATCTCGGTGATTTCGAGCGAGCCGAGCACGCCGGCTTCGGCGAGCATCTCCATCGCAAGATGCGCTTCGCGATACGTCAAGCCGCCGCGAACCGGCGTTCCGACACCCGGCGCTTCGCTCGGATCGATGCCGTCCATATCGAAGGACACGTGGACCGAACCCGGTCCGTCAGAAACGACCGCAAGCGACAACTCGACGACGCGCTGCATTCCGATGCGATCCACTTCGTTCATCGAGAAGCTGCGAATACCCAAACGGCGGATGGCCTCGCGCTCGCCCGGATCGACGTCGCGCAAACCGATCAGCACCGTGCGCGCGGGATCGATGCTGCGCTCCTCGAGCGCGATGGAGACCGGCATGCCGTGAACGTTGCCGGACGGCGACGTCAGCGGCGAGTTGATGTCGCCGTGCGCGTCCACCCAGATGAGTCCCGGCGGCTTGCCGCGCGCGCGCGCGATGCCGCCGATCGTTCCGATCGCAATCGAATGATCGCCCCCGAGCACGACCGGAAAACCCCCGGCGCGCACGACGTCTTCGACGATCCGTCCCAACTCGTCGCACACCGCCAGGATGACGGGCAGATACTTCGCCTCTTTTGCCGCAAGCGCCGCATGCGAGTCGGGAACCGGCACCGACAAGTTGCCGTGGTCCACGATCGTCTCGATCCCGAGCGACTCGAGACCCTCGCGCAGCCGCGCGTACCGGATCGCCGACGGTCCCATGTCCACACCGCGCCGGTCTGCGCCGAGATCCATCGGGACGCCGATGACGTCCACGCGCCCCGGAGGGCGCCGGCCGTCCGTCACGATGCTTTCGCCTTCGCTCGCTTCGTCCGGGGCACCGATGGCACGAGCGCCGCTTCGGGGGCGACCGGCCGGTCGTACGGCAACGCGTGCTGGACGAGAACGCGCAAGATCGCCGCGACCGGCACGGCCAAGAACATGCCGCCGATTCCGCCGAGTTCCCCGCCGACGAGCAGCGCGACGATCACGATGAGCGGGCTGAGCCCGACGCTTTGACTGACGATGCGCGGCGCGATGAAGTGACCTTCCAACTGAAAGATCACGATGAACAGCCCCGCGACGAGCAGCGCCTGCTGCCAGCCTTGACTGAAGAGCGCGATGGTCGTCGCCGGAATGAACGCGACGACCGCGCCCACGTAGGGAATCACGTCGAGCACGCCGGCCGCGACGCCGATCAGCACGCCGTATTTGACGTGCGTGAGCACCAGCATGATCGTGACGCACGTGCCGATCGTCACACCGACCAGGAGTTGTCCGCGAATGAACCCACCGAGCACGACGTCAAGGTCCCGCACGATCGCAAGGGACTTCGGACGCGCGCGCGGCGGAATTGCGCGTTCGAACGCCTCGAGGAGTGCCGGCATCTCGATGATCAAATACGCCGCCAGCACGGGAATGACGACGAGCGTCGCCACGACCGTGACCGCCGAAAGCACGAGGCCGAGCGCGAGCGACGCCGTTTGACCGGCATATTCTTGAGCGAAGCGCGCGAGCTGGGACGGTACGGTCGCGACGTAGGAGCGCAGCCAGTCCGGCATGCGGGCGACGAGCGGATTATTCGGGTCCACGAGCGCGCTCTGCGCGTTGTGCTCGATCGAGGGGAACGCAACGATCAGCGCTCGCGTATCCGCGGCCAGCGCCGGCAGGACGACCGAAACGCCGAAGGCGACGACGAGCGCGATGCCGGCATACACCGCAACGATCGACCAGATGAGGGGAAGGCGCGTGTTGAGGCGACGCACCAGCGGGTAGATGACGTAGGTGAAAAAGATTGCGCCGATGAGGACGATTGCCGCCGAGCGAATGCGTCCGACAAAATCGAGAATCCCCGAGAACACGAAAAAGGACACGGCGATCAGCAGCATCACCTTGAGCGCGCTGGTAACGCGGCGTTCGGATCGGACGAGCGGACGACGCTCCTCGGCGGTCATGACCTCAGCCTACCACACGGCGGCTCGCGAGTTTCCGCTGCTACAGCGCCTGCCGGACATGCCGATGGACCCGCCGGCCCGGCCCGAGCCCGAGCCGCCCCGCGAACCGTCCCCGCCCGAAATGCCCGAAGCACCGATTCTGCCGCCCCTTCCGGAGCCGTCGCCTCTGCCAGCCCCGGCCTAGACGGCCGGCGCGGAGGCATCGGGCAGCCGGGCTTCGTACATCGGCGCGATGATCGATCGTGCGCACGGGTTACCAATCGCGCTGATCCTGGCGTTTTCGCTCGCCGCCGCCGGGTGCGCCGGGCGCACGAGCGGTCCCGCGGCGAGCGGCCCCGCCCCAAGCGGCACGATCGTCCGCGCCGCCATGGTCACCGACGTGGGCGGCCTGGGCGACAAGTCGTTCAACGACTCCGCCTACGCCGGCCTCAAGCAGGCTCGCGACGTCCTGCAC
>JACRTZ010000173.1:0-2228 GCA_014304965.1 Vulcanimicrobiota bacterium
CTGATCCATCTGCGTGACGGGAACCAGCATGCGATCGGTGCCGGCATACTTGAGGGCGAGGTAATCTTGCGTCGCGCCCAAGATGGTCTCGGTTCGCAAGCCCAAGTACTGCGCGATCCCGTGCACGGCGTGCACGACGTGGTCGCCGACCTTGAGGTCCGCGAGCGTGACCGGCACGCCTTCCTTGACGGCGCGCAGCTTGACGCGTTTGGGGGGCTGCCCGAAGATCTCGCGGTCGCCGAGCACGTGCAGCCGCAACCCCGGAATCGCAAAGCCCGCTTCGATGCTGCCCTGATCTAAGAACACGACGCCGCCGCGCGTCATGCCCGGACGATCGGACACGAACGTGGCCGCGCCCGTTTCGCGAAGATGCAAGAGCGAAGCGCTGCGCTCGACGCTCAATCCCGCGCCGCGCAACATCTCCGACAGGCGCGAAGCGCCGGTCGAGACGAGCGCGAGCGTTTCGCCGGCCGCAACGTGGTCTTTGACCGCATCGAGAAACAGCGTGATTTGCCGGTTGAAATGCTCCGCCGGCCGCGTTTCCAGGACGAACGTTTCGAGCACGCGCGGCAGCCAGCGCGGCGGCTCGCCTTCGATTGCGCCGGGGATGACGAGCGTGCGGCGCGCGCCGAACGACGCCGCCAGATCGTCGAACCGGGGCTGCGGCGCGCTCACGTCCGCCAGCAGCGCTTCGCCGACCGCATCGTCGTCAACCGAGAGTTCGCCCGATTCCACTGCGGCGAGCAAGACCTGTTCCTCGCGCGAGCGTTCTTCGTCGAGGCCGCGCTCAACGGTCGCGAGCATCGCCGGCTCCTCGAGCACGACGAGCGCATCGTCCGAAAAATAATCGAGCAGCGTGCGCCGTTCGTCGTAGGCGAGCGGCAGCCACGCTTCGGGGATGTCGGCTCCGCTTGCGAGATACGCGCGCGCTGCGGCGACGGCCCCGGGCGAGCCTTCGAGCCGTGATACGATGCGGGCACGAAGCGCTTCGTCGCGAAAGATTTCGCTCCACGGCTCGATCGACAATGTTTCGCGCGTTTCGACGCTGCGTTGAGAAGCGAGGTCGAACTCGCGGATGCTTTCGATTTCGTCGCCGAAAAATTCGATGCGCACCGGCGTCGCCGACGACGGCGCCCAGACGTCCACGATGCCGCCCCGGACCGCAAACTCGCCGGCCGCCGAGACCACGTCGCTGCGATGATAGCCCAGGCGGTAGAGGGTCTCTTGCAGATCGTCGAAGCCGGGCTCCGCGCCGGCCTGGAGCGTCAGCGTCGCCGCAGCGAACGTTTCGGGCGGAAGAACGTATTGACGCAACGCCGCCACCGGGACGATCGCGACGAGCGGCTTGCCCGCGCATAGGTCGCCGAGGAGCGCCATGCGCGCGCTGCGCTCCGACGGACTTTCAATGACGCCGACGCTCTCTTCGCGCGGCCGTACGAGCACGACGTCGGTTTCCGCGCCGCTCAAATAGTAGGTTAGGTCCGCAAAGGTGCGCTCTGCGACGTCGGCCGTCGGCACGACGATGCACGTCTGCAATCGCAGCGCGCGCTGGATGCCGGCGAGTAAGTACGGTCGCGCCGAATGCGCCGTTTCGAGCAGGGCAAAGGCCGAACGGTGCGCGCGCAAACGCTCGAGCAGCCCCGCCATCGGCCGGCTCGAACTCGGGAGCGCGCGCACGAGGGTCGGCGCTAGCGTTGCGATGGCGGTTTCCGCATGGTCGGCCCCAGGGGTTGGGGGCGGCCCGTACGGCCGCCTGCCGCGGAGCTCTTCGCTACTTGAGGCCGAGTTGTAAAATGACGGTTGCGGTCCGCCCGTCCTGCCCGGCGGCCACGAACTCGACGTCGTACGTGCGGCCCAGCAGAAACGATGGTAATGTGCCGATTTGCGTGATGGCGGAGAACAGGCCGGGAGACTGACGCGTGATCGCGACTTCGTAGCCCATCGTTCGCGCCATGACCGTCGTAACGTCGGGATTGGTCAGCACGCGCACGCGCAGTTCGCCCGGCGTGACGATCGGTTGATCGTTCATGGCGATCTCGAGGATTTGGGGAGCGTGCGGTCCGGGAAACGGCGTGGTCGCGGGCGAGGGCGTCGGGAGGTACACGAAACGGTAGGCCGGCGTCGCGCTCGGCGACGGCGATGGAGCCGGCGACGCCGTCGCGCCTTGCGCGAGCGTTCGGGAGGAACCGGCCGCGATCCAGATGGCGGCGCACGCGACGACGACGCAC
>JACRTZ010000173.1:2238-4109 GCA_014304965.1 Vulcanimicrobiota bacterium
TCATTATTTTAACCGAACGGGAACTTTGACGCTCTCCGTCTTTCCCGCGTCATTCGACGCGACGAACTCGATGGTGAATCCGAAACCGTGTGCGATCGGTGGTATCGGCGGGAGTTTGCTGATTGCATAAAATTCGCCCGGTCCGACTTTCGGAACCGTTCCCGACTGGCCGTTGCTGCGGCTGATGACCTTCGTCACCGACTCGTTCGTAGCCACGCGGATGGCGATGAAATCCTTGAGCACCTTGTCGTTAAGGTAGATCGCGTAGATCTGCGGATCGCCGGGCGCGAGGCTCGCGGGTTGTTTGGGGACGAAGCGATACTTCAATTCGGGTGTCGGCGCTGGTGCGGGCGTCGGCGGCGCGGGTGTCGTCGAAAGCGGCGTCGGCGCGAGGGTCGGGACGGGCGAAACGCTCGCGGCCGGCGAGGCGACCGGCGTTGGCGAGGCCGGCACGGGCGACTGACCCGGCGCGGGTGGCGCGGGTTGCTGCGTCAGTGCGAGCGCCGCGATCAGCAGCGCGAGCGGGGAGGCCGGAAAGGACACGTATCAGGCTTTCTTCGAGCGGCGATGCAGTTCTCGCACGAGCGGGACGAGCGCGAGCGGAGCATACTGGGCGATGGTGAGGGCTGCGCTCGCACTATACCCCATCGTACCGTAGGCCTCTGGGAGATAACGCAGGAGGCCGGAAATCGTCGCGGCCCACAGGGCGAATGCCGCCGTGCCGGGCAACCCGAGCGAGGCCGCCGGCACGACCCAGAGGGCGTACCATGGGTACGGATTGGGAATCGCGATCCAGGCGGCGATCGCGAGCGTCGGCAAACCGGCGGTTCCCTCGCGCCGCAGCGTGCGCAGCGTGATACTTCCAAGCGCGATAACGGCGAGCGCGACCGGAAACGCACCGAACAGAAACGGCACCTAAAACTGCGGTGCGGACGGAGCGCCGCCGCTTCCACGCAGCGCGTGCACTTGCACCGGTAGCGCGATCGCGATCGCGAGCGCAACGCCCCCCAGCGTCGCGAGTGCGAACCGGCGGTAAGCGCTCGAACCCTCGGCGCGAGAGAAGAGCACGAGCCCGGGCACGGCCAGGGCGACGGCTTTGAATGCGGCCGCAAATCCGAGCGCAAAACCTGCGATCGTCGTACGCGAGCGCATGAGCGCGAAGGCCGTCATAACGAAGAGCAGCACGAACGCGTCGTTGTGGCCTTCGGCGGCGCTCCAGAGCGCCACCGGATTGAGCGCATAGGCGGCGACCGCGAGCCGGCGGCGCTCGTTGCGCTGCAGGGCGCGATCGAACGCGACGATGCTGCCCAAAAAAGCCGCGCAGGCTGCCAAGCGAAAGATCCAGAGGGCGATTGCGACGTGCCCGGCAGATGCTGCCGTCAAGAGCGTTGCAAGCGCCACGAAGGCCGGTCCGTACACGCACGCCGGGAATGTCGCTCCGCCCCACTGCCAGCGTGCCGCGTCGAAAAACGCATCGTGCATCGTAGGCGCGGGCGCCGCGTACGGGTCGAGGCCGTGCAACATCGCGTCGCCGTACGCAGCGTAGGCGTACACGTCGCTCGAGAAGACGACCGGCCACGCAAGCGCCGCGGCGAGCGTCAGCGCTGCGCATGCAAGGGTGAGGCGCAGCGACGGCCCGCGCGCGGCGGGGCGCCCCCATGTCGAGACGATCGCGCATGCGCCGGCGGCGACGGCGAACGCAAGCCAGGCGAACGGGACGAGACCGAGCGTCCCCCACGCCGTGACGACCGGCAGCGGTTGCGCGAGGTCCGTCCACGCCTTCACCGGAGGGCGTGCAAGCGCGACGCGCGCGCCGATAGCGCCGGCCAGCATCGCGGCCGGGACGGCCATCAGCGCCTTCACCCTGCGGG
>JACRTZ010000136.1 GCA_014304965.1 Vulcanimicrobiota bacterium
GATGTGGGCGATGCCGGCGTCGTCGAATGGCTCGCCATATTCGGCAAATCCCGCCTTGCGGTAGAAACCCGCCGCATGGACCTGCGCGTGGAGGTGGACTTCGGAAAACCCGGCCTTCCGGGCCGCTGCCACTAGGGCCCCGAGGATGACCGTGGCCGCCCCCCGGTTGCGAAAAGCCGGCATGACGGCCATCCGGCCGATTTGCGCGTGCCCCGCCTGCAGCACGTAGTACCTGCCGGTTCCGATCGCCCGGCCGTCGAGACGGGCGAGCACGTGCACCGCGGACGGGTCGTCGCGGTCGTGTTCGTCGATCTCGAGTTCGAGCGGCACGCCTTGCTCGGCCACGAAGACCTCGAGGCGGATGTCGAGCGCTTCCTTCATACGCGCGGGATCGCTCGTTCCGAAGAATTCCGTTTGCACGCCGGAAATTTTTGTCGCGAACGGCGAAACGCCCCCACGCTGCCAAGAGGTACGGGGTGCGGCCGCGCGAACGAGCGCGAGAGATGCGTGCGAGCGTGGCTTTGGCCCTCGGCCTATTTTTCGTATTATCCGCGTCGACTGCCGCGCGTGCCGGTCAGCCTCAGGCCGGCCATCCCATCGCGCCCGCCGCAAGCGGTCACCACACCGCCGTTGCCGGTGCCCGCCTGCAGTTCGGCATTCAAAGCGGACGGCAGCAGCCGGCGGCTCCGCCGCAACAATTTAAGCCGCTGCAGATTCCCGTGACGCCGCACAAGATCGAACCTTCGCCCGTGCCCTCGCCCGAATTCAACCCGCTTAAACGGCGGCGCATGGCGATGCCGGGCGTCCCAGAGGTAGACCTCGCCTTCTGAGGCGCGGCGGATCCATCTGTGCACCGGCCTGCTCGAGCGCGACGGTCGCATTCTCCTCGTGCAATCGCGCTACCCGAACCAACCCGCGCCGCTCTGGAATCTTCCCGGCGGTCGCCAGCGGCCGGACGAGCTGCTCGAAGCGGCGCTCGTCCGCGAGTTCCTGGAAGAAACCGGTCTCGCCGTTACCGTCGGCGCGCTCCACTACCTGAGCGAGTCGTACGATCTCGCAACGGGCACGCACTTCTTGAACGCCACCTTCGACGTGCGCGCAGAGGGCGAAGCGCGCGTTCCCGCCGGCGACCCGCACGCGATCGGCGTTACGTGGGTGCTGCGCGCCGACCTCGCGTCGCATCTCCCGGTCGCCGTCGTGCGCGAACCGCTGCTCGCGCATCTCGCCGGCGACTCGCGCCGTTACTTCGCTTTTCCCGACGCCGGCATCACCATCGAGTTTGCGGATCCGTTCTGAGCGCCCGCGCCCCAGCGCGCGCGCTCGCACTCGAATACGACGACGTCGACCGGACGCCCGCGCACGATAGCGCCGCGTTTCTGCAGTTTCGCTTGCGCGAATCCCAGCCGCGCGAGCAGCCTGCGCGACGCCACATTTTCCGGCACGCAGCACGCGTCTATCCGCCGGAGCGATGCCTGCGTGAAGCCGACTTCCACCACCGCCCGCGCGGCTTCGCTAGCGAAACCTCGCCCGCGATACCCCGCCAGAACGCTGTAGCCGATTTCGCCCATGCCCGGAGCCCCTTCGCCCATGCGCAGCGACACCCAGCCGATCGCGACCCGCGTGTCCGAGAGCGAGAGCAACCACTCGAAGCGTCCGCTCGCGCGCTGATGCAGCCGCTTCGGACGTTGCGCGACGCGGCGTTCGAACTCTACGCGCGTGTAACGCGGGATGTCTTGAAACTCGCGCAGGTGAGCGTTCTGCATCAGGCTCCATAGCACGCTCGCATTCCGGGGCGTCACCGGTTCGAGCAAGAGCCGTTTCGTCGCGAGCGTCGTCATCAGCGGCCGAGTGAAAAGTCCTTGAAGGCCGATGCTGCGATGGCCGCGCCGGCCTTCGCGCCGCTGCGGAATTGCACGCGATCGCCGCTGCGCGCGAGCAAGGGGAACGCGTCGCCCGAGACCTCCAGCGCGTAGACCCTTCGATCGCCGCGTACGGTGAAGTACACGAGGCCGCCGCTTGCCGCAACGCGGTCCAGCGTGCCCGTCACCGGACGCTCGATCTTGCTTGCGATCTCGCTCGTCGGCGCCACCCCCAGAAACGCGGCATACTGGGCGAATGCGTCGATTTGCGGGGATGCATTCGAAGCGGCACCGACCACGACGTGGCCGTTGCTCGCTTCCACGAGCGCCAAGGTTTGGTATTTCCCGGTATTCGCGACGAGCGGCACCACCCACGTGTTATGCCCAAAGGCGTTGTACAGCAACGGCTGCGTCGGCGTGAGGCGCCCCTGCCGCACGGTCGGATTCGAGCCGACGGCGTCTTCGGCGCCGCGCGAGTTTAACTCGCCGCCCGAGGATGTGTAGTACGTAATTTTTCCGGTTACCGAATCCATGTACGTGAAGCCCGTCATGGAAGCGTCGCTTGCGGGCGACGTGTGATCCACGAACCACACGAAGCGGTCGGCTGCCAGCAACCCGAACACTTCGGGGCGGGCAGGCACGTGCACGTCGCGCTTCGCGACCAGATAGTTCCACAACCCGTGAACGAACTTTCCGAACCACGAATTGTACGCAAGCGCCAAATCGGGCGGATAGACGCGGCTCACCCACGGCGGCAGCCTGTCGAATTGCGAGCGGTCAAAATGTTGCATCGCGCCCGAATCGGGATCCACGATCACGACGCCGGTGACTTTCTGTCCGGTCCAGCCGATGGTGGGACGGCCGAGCGTCGCAAGGTAGCGCGGGTCGCCCTTGTCGTCGAGCTGGAGGGTCAGTTCGAGAATTTGTTCGGCGCCGTACCGGAAGTACACGTGCCGGTAAAGGTTGTCGTTCAGCAGCGCGGACGGGATGTAGCGCATCGGCGCGCGTCGGCGCAATTCGGCTCCGGCGTCGGGGTTCTCGGCGCTGACGACGATGACGCCCGGGCTCGTTCGCCGGCTGAGCCATTGCACGAAACCCTGGAATTCGAGCGGCGCGACCCACACGAGCTTCTTGCGTTCGAGTTGCACGTTGAACGTGCCGACCGCGTAATATGCGCCCAGTTGCCCGACGACTTTGTCGCCGGTAAAAATAGCGGACTCCGCCGGGACGACGCGGACGTGCGCGAGGTCGGCGCTGGGCGGCTTGCTGGTTGAAACGGTCGCATCCACCACGTCGCGCAGCCCGCTTGCATCCACGATCGGCGCGACCGCCAGCACGAGCGCAAAGGCGCCGATGGCCATGGGCGCGATCAGGTAGGGACGAGCCGGCGTGCGCCGGATCGAAACGACGCGTCGCGCCGCAAGCGCCGTGCGCGCCGCCAGCAAGAGGCTGTAGGCGGCATTCGGCACGAGGGTCAGCAGCAGCAGTACGACGGCCTGCGGAAAAACGAGCGCCGGCATCGAGAGATAGACGTACACCAGGACGATCGGAACGCCGAGCACCAGGCGGAGCATTTGCCCGCGCCACCACTTCGGACCGAAATCGAAGTTGAGCAATCCGAGCGATATGAACGCTGTGGCGATGAAAACGGTCACGAGTCCCCTTTCCGCGCTTGCCGCCGGGTTCCCAGCGCGTGAAAAGTCAGCATGACGCTTTCAGCGGCCGCAGCGGTGCGCGACGGGCGACCCTGCGAACTTCAGTTTTCGGGAACGGTCACCGACCGCCCGCAGTTTTTCTACGGACGGCACAGCCATGCCGAACACGAAGCCTTTCACGTGCGCAGCGAGGACGGGGTCACCGTGGACGTGGTCGACAACGTGACGCTCGCAACGCCCGGCGGCGGGCGTGCGGGCGACCGGGTCACCGTGCGCGGCGAATTCGTGCCCGCCGAGCGCGGGCCGCTCGTTCACTGGACGCACCACGATCCGGCCGGCCGGCACGCCGCGGGCTTTATCGAGTGGAATGGACGACGGTATGCGTGACCCGCTCGCGCGAAATGTCGGCCAGCAACTGCGGGATCGTCACAAAACGATAGCCTCGCGCGCGAAGCTGCCGCACGATCGAGCGCGTCGCAGCCACGTCTTGCGCGCGATCGCAAAGCTTGGCGGGGCTCGCGGGGCTGCGCCCGCAGACGATCCCGCGATTGCCGTCGTGAAGAACGATGATCGCGCCGTCGCGCACGCGT
>JACRTZ010000060.1 GCA_014304965.1 Vulcanimicrobiota bacterium
CAGTTCGGCCAGCGGCAGCTCGAGATTCTTGCGAACGTCGTTCGTCAGCGCTTTGAGCGGTGAGACGTAGACGACCAGCGTCTCGTCGGCAAGCCGGCCGGTCGCCGCACGTTCGATCAGATCGTCGAGACAAATGAGGAACGCGGCCAGCGTCTTGCCGGAACCGGTCGGCGCCGAGACCAGCACATCGCCGCCCGCGTGAATGAGCGGCCAGGCCCCGAGTTGCGGCTCGGTCGGCTTGGGGAAGCGTGCGGCGAACCACTCGCCGACCAGTGGGTGAAAGACGTCGCTCACGGTTGCCTTGATTTCAACTAATTCGAAGCCCGCCCGGATGCGCCCGCTGCCGGCTCCCGAGGAATGCGGATTCGAGCTGCCGCTGCACGTCCCACACGCGCGGAAGCGCGATGAGCGGACCCGATGACCGTCCGGCCCGCTTCCACTGCCGAGAGCTTCCGGCGAAGCGCCTCTTGCGTTGCGCCGTGCGGACCGGTCGAGAAAAAGGTTCGGGCCCAAAGGCGAAAGGCTCGCAGAGTCCAATGTGCGCGGCATGATCACCGGAATGCACGCGATTCTCTACACCAAACACGTGGACGACGTGCACAGCTTTCTCGGCGAGGTTCTGGGATTGCCGTCCGTGGATGCAGGCGGCGGCCGGCTCATCTATGCGGCGCCGCCGACGGAGATCGGAGTTCACGAAACGGACGGTGAAGCCGAGCACGAACTGTATCTTATCTGCGACGACGTCCATGCGACGGTCGCGAAGCTCGCGGAGAAAGGTGTTGAAACCACGATGCCCGTCGCCGATCGCGGCTGGGGTCTCGTGACGAGCCTGCGTCTGCCGGGCGGCGACGAGATCGGCTTGTACGAACCCAAACACGCATCGCCCTTGCGAGGAGCCGAGGCGTAGTACGATAGGCTAACGCGAAGGCGTTTTCTTACTGGCTCCGGTCTTTTTGCGGCCGCCCGTCTTCTTGCGCAACGTGGATTTGGCCGCCGGCCGCTTCCGCCCCGCCGTGCGCTTACGCTTATTCGTGCCGCTCTGCGGCTTGACGCCGAGATCGTGCCACGATTTCTCGGTCAGCTCGATGCCGTAGTGTTTCGCCGCTTTTTTGATGTTCGCGAACGCGAGGTCGCGCTCGGCGTCGGATACGTCCTCGACCTGATCGAACCGAGCGATCGCGTTGCGGACGTGCCGAGCGTCGGTCAGCGGTTCCTTTCGCTCCTTGGGAAAGGCGTACACGCTATCGGGCAAATCGCTCTGTTTCGTCAGCGTCCCGTGCTTTTCGTGCGGTTTCCACGTCGCTCTCATGAGACGTCGTGTACCCACGGTTTCCAGGAAATACGCGCAGCCGCGCAGTCTCCTGTTCCTATGAAGATCCTCGTCCTGCCCGGCGACGGCATCTCCCCGGGAATCGCCGGCCTCAAACTGCCGGTATGACCAATCTACCGGATGCACCGGCTGCGCGGATACTCGTCACCGGTGCAACCGGGTACATCGGTGGCCGGCTCGTGCCGCGCCTCCTGGAGCGCGGTTACGGCGTTCGCTGCTTCGCCCGCGCGGCGGGACGGCTGCGCGGACGGTTCGACGAACGCGTCGAGATCGTCGAGGGCGATGTCGGCAATTACGACGACGCGGTGCGCGCGCTCGAAGGTTGCCGTGCCGCCTACTACCTCGTCCACTCCTTGAGTTCGACGTCGGCCTTCGCGGCTGCCGACCGCGATGCGGCCGCCGCGTTCGGTCGCGCGGCTCGCGCCTGCGGCGTCAAGCGCATCGTCTATCTCGGCGGCCTCGGCGAAGACGGCGAAGGGTTATCGGATCACTTACGCAGCCGTCACGAAGTGGGCGACGTCCTGCGCGCAAGCGGCGTCCCTGTCACCGAGTTCCGCGCCGCGCAAATCATTGGCAGTGGCTCGGTCAGTTTCGAGATGATCCGCTATCTGACCGAGCGGCTTCCAGTCATGATCGCTCCCCGCTGGGTAATGACGCGCTGCCAGCCGATCGGCATCCGCGACGTGATCGCCTACCTCTTAGAGGCACTCACGCAGACCGGCGAGGCGGGCGCAAACGTCTACGAAATCGGCGGCGCCGACGTTATGACCTATCGCGACATGATGCTGCGCTTTGCGGCCGTGCGCGGCCTCAAGCGGACGATCGTCATCGTTCCGTTCTTCACGCCGCGGCTTTCCTCGTACTGGGTTCACCTGATCACGCCGATTTCGGCAAAGCTGGCGCAGCCGCTCATTCGCGGGTTACACAACGAAGTGATCGTTAAGGACGATGCAGCGCGCCGCGATTTTCCGGACATCGTTCCGATGGGGTTCGAGGCGGCCTTGCGCATCGCGCTCGACCGCTATCGCACCACTTCGCCGGAAACGGCGTGGTTCGACGCGTTCGACATCCGCATGCTGCCCGACGAGTTTACCGGCGTGAAGGAGGGCATGCTCGTGGACCGTCGCGTGCGCGTCGTGCGTGCAACGCCCGAGCGCCTCGCAGCGGTATTCGCGTCGCTCGGCGGCCGGCGCGGCTGGCTCGTCGCCGACCGCCTATGGCAAGCGCGCGGGATTCTCGACCGCTGGGCCGGCGGCGTCGGTTTGCGCCGGGGGCGCCGCTCGCAAACGGATCTGCGACTCGGCGACGCGGTCGATTTTTGGCGCGTGGAGGCCTACGCGCCGCCGTCACTGCTACGGCTGCGCGCGGAAATGCGACTGCCCGGACGCGCCTGGCTGCAGTTCGAAACGGAACTCGCCGCCGAAGGCTGGACGACGTTCCGTCAGACGGCCTTCTTCGAACCGCGCGGACTCTTCGGACAACTGTATTGGTACGGCGTCGCGCTCTTCCACGAATGGATCTTCGCGCGCATGGCGACGCGCATCGCGCGGCTGGCGGAGCTACCCGTTCAAGCTGCGTAGCGAACGTCGCTGATGCCGACGCGCTTGCGAACAGAAAGCACGCCGTTGTATTCCGCCGTGAAGACGCCTGAGGTCGGCGCCACGCTTGCGTAATCGCGTCCGACAGCGATGACGACGTAGTTCATCGACACGCGACGATCGTGCGTCGGATCGAAGGCCAGGGCGACGGCATCGTCGCCGTCGGGAACGATCGTCTCGATCCAGGCGTGCGTTCCGCCTTCGCCCAGCAGATGGCCCGACACGTAGCGCGCGGCCATGCCGCATTCGCGCGCGAGTGCCAATGCGACGTGCGCGTAATCCTGACAGACGCCCTTTCCGAGTGCAAAGGCAGCCGCTGCCGTCGTAAAGACGTCGGTCACGTCGGGCACGTACGTCATGTGCGCGAAGACGAAGCGGTTGATCGCTTCGGCCAGCGCGACCGGATTTGCATGCTCCGCGCGCAGCGCTTCGCCGGCCTCGCGCAGCGCGAGATCTGCCGCGGTCAAGCGGCTCGGCGCGCGCAGGCCGGGTTCTTCAAGCAGCGCGCGCGGAACGCGATGTTCGCAGGGCGGCGCCTTGCGCTCGACGAGTGCCCAGTGTTCGAATGCCAACTGACGATCGACGCGCGGGGCCGACAACGTCACGACCCGATTGCCGAACGTGTCGGTGTGCGAGCGCGCCGGCAGGTCCGGCGAGATGTCCAGGCGCTGCGCGACGCGGCGCTGATCGCCGTGCGACTCCGGCGGTACGATCATCAGACGATGGCGTAAATCTGCGATGGGTCCTGGATACTCGTAGCTGATGTGCTGGTGAACGAGATAGGTAGCTTCGGTGACGGAGGACCAGTCGATAGACGTTTCGTCCATCAAGGCGACTGCTGCGAGGTCCGCGCTATTCAGACGAGCCTCGGCTTCCGGGAATTTCATCGGCCCAGACCGCCATGCGCTGCAAGGTCGCCGCACCGTACGTTGTGACCATCGCTACGTCGAGCGCGTCCCGACCGCGCGCAATCACGATGCGGCCCTTGCGCCGCTCGTTGTTGCGCGGATCGAACGTCCACCACGCGCCGCCAAGAAACGCTTCGAACCACGCGCAGAAGTCCATCATCGGGTAGGGTGGCGGCACGTCGATGTCGGGCAGGTACCCCATCACGTACCGCGCGGGGACGTTCAGCGCCCGGCAAAACGTAACCGCCAAGTG
>JACRTZ010000248.1 GCA_014304965.1 Vulcanimicrobiota bacterium
TACTTGCGCTTGACGGTTTCGCCGCCTTTCTGGCCGGCCTCGCGCACCGTCATGCCGCCACCGGGGCGACGTTTGGGGGTTGTCATGAAGTTGGAGTACCTTCCCGTAGTGCGATTGAGGGACGCTCGCCCTGGGCCGAAGGGCCAGGAGTGGCGCGCCTGCGATAGTGTAACGTAAGCGTGCTATTGAAAGTTAGGGAGCGACCGTGAAGGTTTTGTTCGGCGCGCTTGTGTTGGCAAGCGTCGCTATTACCGCCGCCCAAGCAAGCGTGCCTCCGCAAGAGCGAACGCTCGCAGGCGCGGAATTGGCTCGCGCGGCCGATCGTGCGGCGATTGCGTTGTTGGACGATCGCCAGCCGGCCGTCGCCGCGAGGGCCGCCTTGGCCCTCGGGCGCTCCAAGCAGGCCGCGGCGCTCGCTCCCTTGCTCGCTCATGCGGGAGTAAAGGACCCCAGCGTGCGCGCGGCCGTGGCCTTCGCGCTCGGCCTCATTGCGGATAAAGAAGCGCTCCCTCGCGAGCGCGCCATGGCGCTCGGCGATCGCGAATCCGCAGTGCGCTATGCCGCCGTGGACGCGCTCGGCCGCATCGCTGCCGCCGACAAGGCGCAAGCGACGCCGCAGTTGGCGACGGACCTGCTCGGCATCGTTCGCGCCGACCGCGTGCCGCTCGTGCGCGCGCACGCCGCGGTCGCGCTCGAAGCGTTTCGCGACGCCGCCAACGCCGACGACATCGCGCTCGGCTTGGCGAAAGCGCTCGATACGGAATACGAAGACGTCGTCCGGTGGCACGAGATGTGGACGATCTTTCGCGCGTATGCGACCCGCGTTCCGCGCACGACGCTGGAAGCCGCGCTGCACGACCCGGTGGAACTCGTGCGCGTCGAAGCCGCGCGCGCCTGGGGCCGCCGCACCGAACCCGACGCGGCCGACGTGATCCGCAGCGCGTTCGACGATGCGTCGTGGCACGTCCAGTACGAAGCGCGCGAATCGCTCAAGCGGATCCTCAAGCAAGATCCCGCGCAGCACCTGACCGAGGTTGCGGCCGGCCTGCATTTGCCGCCGCTCGACCCGCCGAACGACGAGCAGGCCCTGCCGCGCACCTCACCCTCGCCGGCTGCCGGACCGCCGGTGCTCGACGATCTCGTCGCACCCGCGCCGCTGGTTTTGAACGATGCGCGCCGGATGGACGGTCCCATGCCGGGCCCGCATCCGCGCGTCCGTATTCGCACGACCAAGGGCGACCTGATCGTTCGCCTCTATCCCGAGTGGGCGCCGTTCACGGTCGCCAACTTCTTGAAGTTGACGAACCGCGGCTATTTCGACGGCAATCGCTGGTTTCGCATTGTTCCGGATTTCGTCGTGCAAACCGGCGATCCGAACGACAACGGCGAGGGCGATGCCGGCTATACAATTCCGGCCGAAGAGAACCCGATCGAGCAAGAGAGCGGCATCATCTCGATGGGTCTCAACTACGAAAACAACGCGCCGAAGCGGGACTCGGCCGGTTCGCAATTCTACATCACGCTGTCGCCGCAATTCCATCTCGATCGCGATTTCACGGTCTTCGGCCGCGTCGTGAGCGGGAACGGCGTGCTGGCGCGCTTGATCGAGAGCGACCGGATCGTGCGCGTGGACCGGCTGACCGATCATTAGCGATCGCGACGCGTCGCTTGGGCGCGGCATTTGATCGGACGCGCACCGGACGAGCGTGCCGTGAGTTTGTACCATGTCGCGGCCGCGCGCGTGCCGTTTCCTCCGGCCGATCGCGCGCGCACATTCGCTCGTGAGCATGCGTGGTCGATCGCGCCGCTCGATGCTGCGCTCGCGTTCGCGCGGCGTGCCGGATGACCGCCTCGCCGAAAACCGTTTTCATCACGGGCGCTGACGGATTTGTCGGAAGCTCGCTCGTGCGGGCGTTTTCCGAAGACGGGTGGTGCGTCATCAAAGGTAGCCGCCGCCCGATCGAGGGCGCGGACTCCGTCACGCGCGCCTACGATCTCGCGTGGCAGGCGCTCCCGCCGGGGCTGCTCGACGACGTAGATGCGGTCGTGCATGCCGCGATGACGCGCGGCGCACACGACGCCGAAGCAATTGAGGCGAACGTCGAAGCGGCGCGGCTTCTCAAGGCTGCCGCCGACGCGCGGGGCTCGCATTTCATCTTCGTCTCGAGCCTCGCGGCGCGCGACGACGCGCCGTCGGCCTACGGCAAGCAAAAGCGCCGCGTCGAGTTGTTGCTTGCGGACTCCGACGCCGCGATTGTCCGGCCCGGGCTCGTCGTCGGCGCGGGCGGCCTGTTCCTCAAGATGGCCGCTCACCTCAAACGCAGTCCCTTCGTCCCGATCTTCAACGGAGGGCGGCAACCGTTGCAGACCGTGCACGTGGACGATGTCACGCGCGCGATCGTCCGCATCGCGAACGCGCGCATTGCCGGCACGTTCGTTCTGGCCGAATCGCCGCCGGTGCCGTACCGGACGTTTCTGGAGTCGCTCGCACAATCGCTGTCGCGCCGCGCCGTGCTCGTGCCGGTGCCGTTCGGACTCTTTCGCTCGGCGGCCGCCGTGGCGGCGCGGATCGGCGTGACGCTGCCGGCGGACGCGGACAGCGTGCTCGGGCTGCTGGCGCTGCGCGATACTCCGCCGACCGCCGATGCGCGCGTCGTGGATCGGCCGTTACGTTCGTATCGCGAGAGTCTGGCGTCTCTGGCCGAGCAATTGACGCTCGACTGAGGTCCGGTTAGCGCACGAACAGCGAGCGCAGCACGAAGAACGCATTCTCTCTGCGTTCGGCGATGCGCCGGTAAAAATAGCCGGCCCAATGCGTGCCGAACGGCACGTACACGCGTACGTTGTAGCCCTCGCCCACCAGCGCGCGCTGGGCGTCGGGGCGAACGCCGTAGAGCATTTGGAATTCGAAACGGCCTTTTCCGATGCCGTTAATTTCGGCGAAATGGCGCACAGCCGCGATCAAGCGCTCGTCGTGCGTCGCGATGCCCGGATAGGTGCCGCGCGAGAGCAGCGCTTCGGCGAGGCGCAGATAGTGCGTGCGAATGTCGCTCATCTCTTGATAGGCGACATGTTTGTGCTCGCGATAGGCTCCCTTGCACAGCCGCACGCGCGCCTCTAGACGGATCGCGCGTTCCACGTCGTCCGTCGAGCGCCGCAGATAGGCTTGGATGACGGGTCCGACGTTGCGGTGCGCGGCGAACACGCGCTCGAAAACGCGCAGCGTCTTTTCGGTGACCGCCGATCCTTCCATGTCGATGCGCACGAACGGATCGTCGAGGGACGAGGCGCGTTCGACGATGTCGGTCAGAAGGCGGGCGCACAGTTCTTCGTCGATCAGCAAACCGAGCGCGGTCAATTTCACGGACACGTTCGTGCGTTCGCCGCCGCGCCCGATCGCTTCGAGCAAACGCAAGTACGCGTCGCGCGTGCGCTCCGCCTCGCCGCGCTCGACGACGTCTTCTCCCAAGAAATCGAGCGTCGCCGTCATGCCCGCAGCGTTGATCTCGCGAACGGCCACCAGAGCCGCCTCGATCGTCTCGCCGGCCACGAAGCGTTTGGCGAGAAAGAACAAGCGCGATTGCAGCGGCGATTCGGGGGAAAGGAGCCTTGCGAACACGTCGCTCGCCGTTCGACGGGTTAAGCGAGCCGCCTTCGCAGCGCCCACAAGCACGCGACCGCAATCGCCGTCAGTAAGAAGAACGCTTCTGCAAGTGCGAGGGCGCGTTCCAGCCCGTCGGCCGACAGCGCGACGTACAGTTCGATCGGCAGCGATGAGGGATGATACGCGACGACGGACGTCGCGCCGTATTCGCCGAGCGCGCGCAGCCATGCGAGCAAAATGCCGGCCACAATACCGGGTGCCGCAAGCGGGATCGCGATCTTCCACAAGATGCGCCCGGGACTCGCGCCGAGCGTGCGCGCCGATTCTTCGAGCGCCGGATCGAGTTCTGAAAACGCGGCCGTCGCCGTGATCGCGACGAGCGAACCGGCAACGAACGCTTCGCTGACGACGACGCCTAAGAACGTGTCCACGATGCCGGCGCCGTGCGCGTACAGCCACGCAC
>JACRTZ010000111.1 GCA_014304965.1 Vulcanimicrobiota bacterium
CTCAACTCCCGCGCCGGGAAGGCGATCGCGCGCACCGAGGATCGTGCCGGCGTTACGCGCGCGGCGCAGTGGTTTCGATTGACGCCGACGCTCGAACTGATGGACACGGCGGGAATTCTCGTCCCGAAAATCGATACGCCGGAGGCGCAATGGAAACTCGCGATGGTCGGCGCGGTCCCCCGCGCGCGATTCGATCCTGAAGACGTGGTCGGGCGTTTTGCGCTGTGGGCCGCCGAACGCGGCATCGCCCAGGTTCCCGATCTGGAAACGTTCGCGCAACGTCGCGGATTCGTTCGGCGCGGTAACGTTTCAGACGCGCACAATGCCGCGTGGGCCTATCTCAAGGATTTCAATGACGGAAAGTTCGGACGCTTGACGCTCGAAGAGCCCGAGAACCGATGAGCGCGGCCGCCCTCGCCGCGTCGAAAAAGCGCCGCCTCGCTCGCGAGCGCGAACGCCGCCGCCTCGTGCGCCTTCACTGCTACGAGCGCTTTGCATTCGAGCGCGGCTTCTTGCTCGTGGGCGGCATTGACGAGGTCGGTCGCGGGCCGCTCGCGGGACCGGTCGTCGCGGCCTGCGTGGTCGCCGATGGTCCGCTCATGCTGCGCGGGCTCGACGACTCGAAGAAAGTGCGGCCGGAATTGCGGCTCGAACTCGCCGAAACGATAAAAGCGCGGGCGATCGCCTGGGCGATCGGCGAAGCGTCGGTCGCCGAAATCGAACGGCTGAACATCTATCACGCGAGCATCCTGGCGATGGAGCGTGCGATCGCGGCGCTCGCCACCTCGCCCGCCTACTTGCTGACCGACGCCGTCCGGCTGCGCTCGTTTACCGGCGAACAGCTGCCCGTCATCAAGGGCGACGCCAAATGCGCGACCGTCGCCGCCGCCTCGATCGTGGCCAAGGTTCACCGCGATTCGCTGCTGGTCGAACTGCACAAGGCGCATCCGCAATACGGCTTCGACGAGCACAAAGGCTACTCGACCCCGCAGCACATCGAGGCGCTCAACGCGCACGGACCGTGCGAGCATCACCGCAGGCATTTCTTGCGCGTCGCGAACGCGCTCGCGCTCTTCGAGTTCCCGCTGCCCGAAGCGACGTGAGCGCGCAGACCGGGAGAGCCGCCGAGGACGCGGCCGCGGCGTTCGTCGAGTCGCTCGGTTACCGTATCGTGAAACGGAACCTGCGCGGCTGCGGCGCGGAGATCGATCTCGTCGCGAGCGACGGCGACGTGCTCGTTTTCCTCGAGGTCAAGGCGCGCGCCGGCCGCCGGTTTGGATCGGCCATCTCCGCGGTAGATGCACGCAAGCGCGCACGAATCCGAGCGCTGGCCGCAGATTTTCTCCAATTCTTCCCGACGGCGCTGAAAGTGAGATTCGACATCGTCACGATGGAGCGAGGGAAGCCGACGCTGCATCGCGGAGCCTTCAGCTGATGTCGACGACTAGCGTCAGCATGAAAGCCGCCGGCGATCAACCGGAACTCAGGCGCTCGGTCACGGCGTGGGGCTCTTTCGCATGGGGTTACTCCGACGTCGGCGCCGACATCTTCGTCGGTTTGGGCCTCGTGCTCGGCGCCGCGGCCGGCGCATCGAACGTCGCGTTTTTGTTTGCCGGTCTCGTGTACGTGTGCGTGGGATTGGCCTACACCGAACTCGCCGCGGCATATCCCGTCGCGGGCGGCGGGCAGTATTTCGTGTTTCGCGGCCTCGGCGACATCTTCGGATTCATCGCCGGTTGGGCCGTACTGCTCGACTTTACAATCGACATCGTGCTGTTCGCGTGGAGTTGCATCGATTATCTGAGCAAGTTGCTGCCCGTGCTCGCGTTCACGACGCATCCGTGGACGCACTTTGCGGTCGTCTTTCTCGTGATCGTCGGGCTCGCAACGCTCAACGTGATCGGCGTGCGCGAGAGTTCGGCTTTCAACGAAATCGTGAGCGGGCTCGACGTTGTCAGCGAAACAGCCATCCTCTTCTTCGGCTTCTTATTCGCGTTTCGCCCCGAGATCTTGATTCACACGATGTCCACGTCGTGGCCCTCGACGTTCAACCTCATGAACGGCGTATCGCTAGCCATCATCTCGTTCGTCGGGCTCGAGTCCATCTCGCAAGCCGCGCAAGAAACGCAGCGGCCCGCGTCCGTCATTCCGCGCACGTCCATCAGCCTGATCCTGACGATCTTGATCTTCGCGCTGGCCTACTCGAACCTGGCGCTCGGGATGCAGCCCTGGCACCCCATTCCGCTCGACGCGCACGGGCATCCGCAGGCGCTCTGGCAGTATCTCGGCAGCGAGGACAATAATGGTGCGGCGGTCCAAGTGCTCGCCTCGCTCGTGCCGTATTACGGCGCGATCGCGGCGCTCTACGTGCCGCTGTTGGGCGCGATTTTGCTCTTGATCTCGAGCAACTCGGGCGTCTTCGGCAGCTCGCGCATCGCGTACGCGATGAGTCGCGCGCAATTGCTGCCGAGCATCTTCCAGCGCGTACACTCGAAATTCCGCACGCCGGCCGTTTCTATCGCGATTTTTTGCGGCTTCGCCGCCCTCGAGTTGCTCTTCGCCGCACTTCCCAGTCTTTCGAAATACTTCAACGGGGTGTACGCGAAGTTTTTTCACGGCGAAAACGGCATCACGTTTCTGGGCGACCTCTACGCGTTCGGAGCGGCGGCCAGTTATTCGTTCGTTTTCCTTGCGCTGATCTCGCTGCGTTTGAACGATCCGGATAGCCCGCGAAAATTCAAGATGCCGCTGAACATCCCCATGAGATATAAGGGGCGGCGGGTCGAGTTTCCGGTCGTTGCCGTCATCGGGTTTCTCGGCATCGGCTCGATCTTGGTGTTTACGATGATCACCCACGCGATCGGACGCATTGCCGGACCGTCGTGGCTGCTGATCGGCGTCATTTGCTATCTGATCTATCGCAAGCGCAAAGGGTACCCCGTCTTCCGCTCGCGGCCGCACGATTGGCGCGCTCAACAGATGAAGATCCTTCAGGAGGCGGGCGAACTCGAATTGATGGACGAGTACGTGGCCAACGTGAAGGCGTCGGACGCCCGGGCGGCCGCCGCTACGCAATCGCCGTCATGAAGCGCCTGATTCGCAGCGAAGGCTATGCCCGCGCCCGGCTCGTCAGCGGGTCGCTGTTCGCCGTCCTCGGTTTCGTGGTCGTCGTACGGACTGCGATGACCGCCGGGATATCGCTCAACGGTTTGCCGGGCTACGTGCTCGGCGGCGCGATGATCGCGCTCTGTTTCGTGCGTTTCCGCGAGTACCGCTCTTGGAAGGAGGGGGCGTGAGTCTCGAAGCGGAGCCGCATCTGATCGGCGTCGTGCTCGCCCTCTGCGTCCTGGCGGCGATCACCGCAACGCTCTATTGGATGTTGCATCCGCCCACGACGAAGGCCGAACAAGCAGCACGCGAAGCGCAGACCGAGCTGGCCGAGATGCTCGGAAGCGTGATCATCATCTTTTCGAAAGAGATTCACTCGGAACACATGACGGCGCTCGCCGTCCGGATCGCGCGGCGCGAGCGCGCGCAATTGCTGGCGGCCTACATCATCGAGGTGCCCCTGACCCTTCCGCTGCGCGCGCAGATGGAAGAAGAGGAACGCTACGCCCTCGGCGTGCTCGCCACCGCCGAGGCGATCGCGCGGCAAAAAGGCGTCGAGATCACGACCGAGACGATCAAGGCGCGGCAGGTCAGTCAGGGCGCGCTCGATCTCGCCAAGCGGCACGACGCGCACATGATCGTTCTCGGTTCGTATCGCGAGGGAAAGTACTCGGGCGCTCCGCTCGGGCGCGCGATCGAAAATATCTCCGCCGCCGCCGAGTGCGACGTGCTGATCGGCGTGCAAGGCCGCAAGGCGGTGGTCCAGCAGCCCGCGCGCGTCGCGCCGGAGCAGATTAGCTACTGAGGTAGCGTTTGCGCAGTTCGTCCACGATGACGGCTGCCAGGATCACCCCGCCGAGCACGATGTCTTGCGTGTACGACTCGATGTTCAGCAAGTTCATCACGTTGTTGAGCAGCCCGATCAGCAAGGCGCCGCAAAACGTTCCGATCACGCTGCC
>JACRTZ010000049.1 GCA_014304965.1 Vulcanimicrobiota bacterium
ACTCAAACGATAGCCATCGCCGTCGGGCACGGCTTTGGTGCGAACCTGCGCGAGGTCGGAGCCCGCCTGCGGCTCGGTGAGGTCCATCGTGCCGGCCCATTTACCCGACACCAAGTTCGGCACGAAACGCTGCTTTTGTTCCTCGGTGCCGCACAGCAAAATCGCTTCGATCGCGCCCTGATTGAGCAGCGGGCACAGCGAGAAGCCGAGGTTGGCCGCATTCCACATCTCGAGGGTCGCGGTGGACAGTACTTGCGGCAAGCCCTGTCCGCCGTATTCGGGCGGTAGCGGCAGACCGATCCAGCCCGCCTCTGCGAAACGATGGTACGCTTCTTTGAAGCCGGCCGGCGTTTTCACGCGACCGTCAATCCAGCGCGCGCCTTCGCGGTCGCCGACCGCATTGAGCGGCGCGAGTACGCCGGACGCAAACGCTCCGGCCTCCTCGAGCACGGGGTCCATCACGTCGGCGGCCTCTTCGAACCCCGGCAGCTTCGCGATCGCCGCAAAATCGGCGAGTTCGTTTATCAGAAAGTGGAAGTCGCGCAGCGGTGCTTGATACGTGCTCATGAGGCTGCCCAGATTCGCCCTCGAGCGCAGCGGTCCCGGGCGTCCGGGAACCGGCTGCTAGTCGAAGCCTGCTAGCGTGGTTCCGCCGTCGATCACGATGGTCTGCCCCGTGACGAATGCGCCTGCGCGAGCCGCCAAGAACACGGCGGCGCCTGCGACGTCGTCAACGACCCCGAGCCGTCCCAGCGGGTAATGTTCGAGCGCGCGGCGGTAGAGCGCCGGATCCTCGTACAGGGCTTTGGCAAAGTCGGTTTGGATGATGCCGGGTGCGAGGCAATTCACGCGCACGTTTTTGGCGCCCCACTCGACGGCGAGGTTGCGCGCCAGCTGCGAATCGGCCGCCTTGGACATGCCGTACGCGCCGAGGTAGCGCGTTCCCATCAAACCCGCGATGCTCGAAACAATGACGACCGCACCGTCTTTCCGCTCGGCCATGCCGGGGATGACCATGTTGCACAGCCACAGCGTCGAGCGCACGTTCGTACCCATGATCTTGTCGAACGCTTCGTCCGGGATCTTCGAAATCGGTCCGAAGTACGGATTGACGGCGGCATTGCACACGAGCACGTCGATCTTCCCGTACCGCTCGAGCGTCGCAGCGACGAGGGCCGACAATTCGTCCTTGCGTCCGACGTTACACGGAAACGCGACGGCTTCGCCACCCGCGCGCGCGATCTCGTCGCGGGCCGCCTCGCACGCTTCCGGCTTACGGCTTGAAACGACGACGCGCGCACCGTGTTCGGCCATCCGCTTCGCGATGCCCAGACCGATGCCGCGGGTCGAGCCGGTGACGAGCGCGACTTTGCCGCCGAGGGTAAAGAGCTCGCTCACGCGCGCGTAAAAGCCGGCCGCCGCTTTTCAATGAAGGCGCGCACGCCTTCGCGCAGGTCGGGGAGATGCGCGGCAACCTCTTGCAGCTCGGCTTCTTCGTCGAGCCATGCGGCGAACGCCGGCATGGCAGCGCGGTTGAAGGCGCGCTTCGTCAGGGCGACGGCCACCGGCGAAAGCCCCGCAAGCCGCTCGGCGTACGCTTGCGCTTCGACGGCGAGCGTCGCGGCCGGAACGACTTTGTTGACGAGGCCCAAGCGATGAGCATCGGCTGCGTCAATGCGATCGCTCGTCCATGCAAGCTCGAGCGCACGGCCGAAGCCCGCGAGCAGCGGCAGCATGAAACTGCCGCCGCCGTCGGGGATCAAGCCGATCTTTGAGAAACCGAGCGTCAACTGGGCATCGTCGGCGGCGATGCGCAGGTCGCAAGCGAGCGCGAGCGACAGACCCGCGCCCGCGGCGATTCCGTTGAGCGCCGCGACGATGGGCTTCTCGGTTTCGCGAAGCGTCAACGCGATCGCATTGTAACCGCGGCGCAGATGGTCGGCGATCGAAAACGACGGCGAGGCGTGCTGCAGCTCGACGAATTCTTCGAGATCTTGACCCGCACAGAATCCGCGCCCTTCGCCGCGCAGGACAATCGCATGCACGGCGCGATCGTCGCGGGCGTCGCGTAGCGCCGCGAGCAGTGCGGCGGTTTGCGCTTGCGTGAACGCGTTCAGTTTGTCGGGACGGTTGAGCGACAGCGTTCGAACGCCGGCGCGATCGGACGTGAGAATGGCACGATCGTTCATGAACGACGGGCTTCGGCAGCCACGACCGCGACCATCTGCGCGCGCGATTTGACACCCAGCTTGCGATAGATGGCCGCCAAATGATTGTCCACCGTGCGAACGCTCACGAAGAGCGTCGCGGCGATCTCGCTCGAACGTTTGCCCTCGACGACCAGGCGGGCGATTTCGCTCTCGCGGGCCGTCAGGCCGGAAATGATGTCGGGTTCGCCCGCGAGCGACGCCGCGTCGAGACGGTCGAGCACCTCGTCGAGCTTGAGCGCCGCTCCCCGTTCGAACGCCGTTTCGAACGCGCGGACCCCCAATCGCTCCTTCACCGATGCGATCGCGGCCGCCAGGATCGGGGCAAATGACGGATTGACCGGATTTTTGTGACGCTCGCGCCAGGCCGTGGCAAAACCGATCGTCTCCGCCAGCAAGTGCTCGTCGAAGCCGGCCGCCGCGCCCGACACGACAGCGTCTTCGAGAACTTGCGCGACGGATTGTGGAACCTCGCTCGTGCGCGCAACGGCGTACGCTTCGCGATACGTGCGCCAGGCGGCGGCGCGTTCGCCCGCTGCAAACTGATTGAGCGCGAGCAAATCGAGGGCCTCGAGCATGCGGAAGCCTTCGCGGCGGCAGATTTCCAACGCTTCGCGTGCATGCGCGACGCCGTCAACGTATTCGCCGCGCAAGTAGGCGAGGTTCGCCCGGTTGTTGACCAAGTTTTCGTAATCGTAGGTGGCGGCCGCGTCGCGAACGGCCATCGCCGCCGCAAAGAATTCCTCGGCTTCGTCGAGCCGGCCCACGGCGGACGCAAGCGAACCGAGATTCTTACGGATCTGGAACATGGCGGAGCGGTCGCCCAGACGCTCGTACATCGGCAGCGCTTCGCGAAAGAGTTCTTCGCACTTCGCGTAGTCGCCGATCCGATACGAGGCGACCGCGAAGGACGCGAGGCCGTGCGCGGTTCCGATCTCGTCGCCCGCCGCGCGAAACGCTGCGACCGCCCGCTCGTTGAATTGGTAGGCGTCGTCCTCCTCACTGCTCGTAGCCCACGTTCCGGCCGTCCGCAGCCCGTACGCATACCACGAGGTCGCACGCTGTTCCGGACGGATCGCTTCGAGCAGCCGGCGGCCCACCGGCAGCATCGGGCGCGAGAGCACGCGCACCTGCACGTAACGGCGCAGTGCGGCGAGCATCTCGACGCCGATGCGCGCGATGCCGTCTTCTTCGCACGCCCAATGAAGCGCGGTCGCGATGTTGGCGAACTCGCTGTCCACGAGCGCGAATGCACCGTGGTCGATACGCGCGATGCTCTCGGCGTGCCGCTGCAAGAACGCGCAGTAGTATTCGGCGTGACGACGGCTGCGCAGGCGAACCCCTTCTGGACTCTTGGCGGCCTCGCCGGCCGCGAACTCGCGCAGCGTTTCGAGCAGCCCGAAGCGGATGGCCCCTCTCACATCGGACGTGAACACGAGCGAACGGTCGCGCAACGCGCCCAAAGCCTCGAGAATCCTCGCGACCGGCAGGTCGTCTCCCGAACACACCTGTTCGGCGGCTTCGAGGGTCCAGCCGTCGTTGAAAACCGCTAGCCGCAGAAGCATCTTGCGCTGCGCGTCGTCGAGCAATTCGTACGAGAACCCCAAGGTCTCGCGCAGCGAGCGGCCGGGAACGCCGTGCGTCAGAACGGCAAAGCGGTCTTCGAGCCGGCGGTGCAGTTCTTCCAGCGACATGAGGTTCAAGCGCGACGCGGCAAGTTCGAGTGCGAGCGGCACGCCGTCGAGGCGGCGGCAGATCTCCGCGACCAGCGGCGCGTTCCGCGAATCGAGCGTGAAGCTCGGAATTACCGCCGCGGCGCGATCGGCGAAGAAATCTATAGACGTCTCGTCGCCGACGACCGACAACGTTCCATTTACCGGCGTGAGGAAGGGCGCGATCTCGAGCGCTTCGGCCGAACTCGAAAACTTGACGCGCGAGGTTGCGAGCACCCACACGTTGCGCGAGCGGGCCAGGATCGCATCCACGAAGGCGGCCGCTTCGCTCGCGACCCCCTCGCAGCCGTCGAGTACGACGACCGTATCGCGCTCGGCCAGGGCGCCGAGAATGGCGCCTCGCAAGTTCGTGCCTGCTGCACTCTCGATAGAGAACGAGGCGGCGAGTCGCGATTCGAAATCGCCGGGCGCCACGCCGTCGAGCGCAACGTGCGCGACGCTCGCGTTCAACTCACGCTGCAATCGTCTGGCGACGCGAATCGCGATGCGTGTCTTGCCCACCCCGGCCGGACCGACGAGCAGCGTGCAGTGCCGCTCGCGTATCATCGCAACGGCGCGCGCGCACTCCGAACGGCGCCCGACGAACGACGTCGTCGGCAACGGAAGGCCCCCGGCGCCCGCCTTCAGTTCGGTTAGTTCGCGCCGCAGCTCTCCAGCGAGCCGGCGAATCCCGAGGCTCAGCTCGGTGCCGAATTCGCGAGCGAGGCGGCGTTCGAGCCGCTGATAGACCTCGAGCGCCGCAAGCAAATCGCCAACGTCGCGCAAGGCCGTCATGGCAGCGCGGGATTCGGTTTCGAGAGATTGAGGAGAACGACGTTGCGCCAAAGTACTCGTAGCTCTAAAGTACGTAACGCTTCGCTAGCCTCGGCTCAACTCCGTCCGGCGGGATGCTTGGTGCGATGCGACCAGCACCGCGAGTTGCGCTCGGGTGCTCAGCCCCAACTTCTTGAAGATCGCCCCTATGTGGTTTTCGATCGTGCGCTGCGAGAGTTCGAGGTCGCGCCCGATCTCCGGGCTCGTCTTTCCGAGCGCAACCAGACGCGCGACCTCACCCTCGCGTTTGGTGAGCGATTTGATCGGGTCCGGAGCGCGCGGTGCTATCGGCCGAACGCCAAGCCGAAAGGTGACGCTAAGCCATTCGTGATCGTGAACGCCGGCGATTGCCCAACCGAGAACGGCGGATTGTAGACGTAGATCTGATTCTGGCTCGCGTTCGAGAGATACATGTTGCCGGCGCTATCGAAGGCGATGCCGCGAATGCCGGGCAGCGGCGTCGTGAGGATGAGCGTCGCCACTTGGGATCCTTGGAAAGGCGTCGCGAACCGGTAGATCGCGGCGCCGTTGGAGTCCACGACGTAGAGGAAGCTTCCGTTGACCGCCGCGCCGCGCAGCGCGGTCGTGAAGGTGGTTGGAATGTTGCCGACGAGCGGTATGCCGGTGTAAGGCGGAGCGAACATCAGTACGGGCTGCGTGATGTTGTTATCGCCGTTGGTTACGTACAGGTTCTTCGCCGCGTCGAAGGCGATGCCGTACGAACTCGTAATGCCATTCGTGATCGTTAGCGCCGGCGTTTGGCCGCTCGAGAACGGCGACGTGTACTCGACGACCTTCGTGCTTTGGGTCGCGACGAACAGGTTGTTCGACGTTCCGTTCGGCGAGTCGAAGGCGTCGAAGCCGCCACTCGCGCCCGTGGGGGCGAGGACGATCGCAGCAGGCAGCGCCGCCCCGAGAGGCCCCGGGTAATACGACACGTTGCCGTTGTTGAACGACACGGCCAAGTCGCCGCCGAGGTTCAAGGCAACCCCGACCGGCAAGACAGTGCCGCTTCCCACTTGGAACGTCGCGGTTGGTGCGGACGCCGCCGAGAAGGGCGGAGTGAAGCGCACGACGCTCGGCAGCGTACCGCCGGCATTGGCTACATAGAGGTTGGCTGCCGTCGTCACCGGCGTTGTGGTCGGCGCAGGGGTCGGCGCCGGCGACGAGACCGGCGGCGGGGTCGCTCCGCTCGCCAGCGGCGCGGGGCCCCCGATGACCGGCAACTTGGCAATCGGACCCGAGTCGATCGCGCCGATGATGTTCGCTTGCGTGACCGGCGTGCCGTTGTAGGTGACCCGTGCGGCCTGACCGGGCCCGGCGATGGCGCCCGGGGAGACCGCGAAAGCGCTGGAATCGCTCCCGAGCTTAATCGGCGACGTGTACGTCCCGGGACCTACGATCGTATAGTTGTTGGCGTCGATGCCGAACACCAGAAGCGCAAACGTGCCCGCCACGCCCGACTGCGGAGCGCTTCCGACGAAGTTCAGCCCGATGCGCGCGACGACGCCGTTGAGCGTGACGGTCAGGGGTGTGACCGCGCCCGTCGGCGCCGGAATCGGAACGAGCGCCGTGGACAGCAGATTACCGGCGCCTTGGGGCAAGCTATAGGTAGAAATCGAAAACGCAAGCGCGCCCGGCTGCTGCACGGTGATATTCACGGCGCAGGTCAGCGTACCGCTGCCGGTGCTGCAGGCGGGCGAACCGGCGGCAAGGTCCACCAGCGACGTGGCCGTCGTTGTGACGTTGAGCGCCCCGTTCGTTCCGACCGTACCGTACAGGACGTCGATCTTCGCCGATGCGGTCGCAGGCGACACGTATTTGGGCGAACGCGCGACCGCGCTCGCGGGAACCTGCGGGACGACGATCGTGATCGAGTATGCACTCGATGACGGCGTTAGCGTGGCTTGGTTGGGCACGGACGTGGGCGACGAGCCCCCGCCCGAGCATGCGGCCAATGCCACGAGCAGAAGAAATGCCAGAATACCGTCGCGATGCTTGATCACGAGTACCATCCTAAACGGACGGCGCACTTTACAACATAAGTAGAATTACTCATTGCTCGCCCCACCTCGGGTAGTGCATCGTTCCTTACGATGACACGAGCATGGCCGGCAGCCGCATTGGCAGCCACGCTGATCGCAGCGCTTACCGCTCCCGCGGGCGCACGCGGAACGATCGCCCAGGTCGGCATACCCAACCGCGCCCCCGCGGCGGGGCAGCGCATCGAGTTCCAAGTCGCGGTAACCGCTCCGGACGCGGCCGGCCTCAAGGCGGGCGCGTACGGGGTCCAAGTCGAGGTTCGAACGGCCGACGGCGCTCAGATCGCCGCGACCGAGCCGGTCGTCGGAACGAGCGACGTCACGCCGGACCGCGGCGTGGTCCTGGTGCCGTCGCTCGAATTGCCGAACGGATTAAACGGGAACTTCACCGTAACCGCCATCCTCTTAGAAGGAGGCGCCGCGACTGAGCGCTCCGACCCGCAGTCTCTCGTGATCGGCGGCATCGCGACGGCTCCGGCCGCCGCTCCGGCGCCGAATAGTCCGGCAGCAACCGGCTTCGCGCTGGACGGCAGCTTCACGAGCAACCACGACATCGCGGGCGGGCGAGTAGGACAAAACGGGCTACTTTCGCTCGACGGCAAGCTCGACCAGAATACGAGCTTTAGCGCCAGCGGCGGCATCACAACCGCGGGCGGCGGGAACAAACCGCTGATCTCGGTCCGCACCAAGCAATCCCAAACGCAGTTCGGAACGTTCGCGCCCTCTTTCGATCCAAGCGTCTTTGACGGGCCGAGCGGCCTCGCGCTCAGTTACCGCGCGGCGCCCGACGACCGCAGCGCATTACAATTCGCCTACCTTTCGGGGGCGCGCGGCAGCCTGAATCCCTACAACGCTTTCGCCGTCAATGAAACGCTGCCCATCGGCAAGGTGACGAAGTTCGGGATCACGACCGGCGCCTTCAACGTCAGCGGCGACCCCGCAAGCTTGACGGGAGAGCCGCAACCGAACGCGGGAACGTTCCTCGGCCTGTCGGTTGGGCGCGAGCAGGGCGCGTCGAGATTCGGGTACGGCCTGCGCTACGGACTGCAATGGTATCGCGACAAGCTCGGCCGCTCGTTTGCGGAAAATGCTATCGCCGCGACCGCCAACCTCCTGACGGGCAAAGCCTCGTGGGCATTCGATTTTCATCGCGGCAGCGCGTTTTTCACAAACCTCCTCGCACCCGGCGTCACGCCGGATCGGCAGAACGCGCACGTCGCGCTCAACGTTCCGTTCGGCGTCGTCACCACGTCGTTCAGCGTCTCAGCGGATGCCGACGACCTCAACTCCACAAAGGCGCAGCGCAATCGCGCGGTGACCGAGTCGTTTTCGCTGACCGCGCCGCTCAAGAACGGCGACTCGCTCACCTACTCGCTCAACGGCTCGACCGCCCACATCGGTGCCGACCCGCTCGTTTCGGCTACCGCGACCAACACGGCGAGCGCCGGCGACAGTCAGAACATCGGCTATAACGCACGCCGCGGGTTGTATACGTTCGGATACACGCTCGGCTACACGAACCAGCACGACAACCAGAGCAATACGACCCATTCCACGCAAAACGGCATCTCCGTATCGCGTGCCGTCACGACCGGGCTCAACGTGACGGCAAACGTCAACTTAAACACCAACGTTTCGGGAAACAGCGCCTCGACATCGTCGGGCTTATCGGGCACGCTCGGTCTGGGTTACGCACTCGGGCCGCTCAATTTGACGGGCTCGTTCGGAACGAGCCGAACGCGGCCGTTCCTCGGCCTGCGACCCGAAGACGCTGCGACCATGAACTTAGGGCTCAAGTTCTTGCAATCGAAGAACTTCTCGGTGCAAGCGGGCTTTACACAGACGGCCGGCGCCGGCTCGACCACGCAAACGGGGACGATCAATGCAACACAACGGTTCTAAGCTTCCTCGGCTGGCCGCAGCGCTCGCGGTGCTGGCAATCGCCGGCGCAAGCAATCTGCCAGCGCGAGCCCAAACGACGACTACGCGAACGACGCTCCCGGCGCAAATTCCGCCGCCCACCCTGATCTCGCCGATCAACGGTCAGCCGCGCCTAACCCCCGTGATCTTCCAGTGGAACGTGGGCGGCAGCAACGGCAACGTGTACGGTTTGACGGTGCAGGGCGTGACGCGCGGACGGCTGATCGTCGCACAAAACGTGGCGAGCTATCAATTGCAGATCGCAAGCGCCGATCCCAAGGCCCCCGACCCGAGTTTCACGCGCGTCCTCTTTCAGACGACGACGAGCACCACCACGTTCCAGTTCATCAACAATTTCGATCTTCAGCCCGGCGACTTGCCGACCGGAAGCGCGGTGCTTCCCGGCAAATCGCTCACTTCCGGACTGTATTATTGGCGCGTGCGCGTCGCTCAACCCGGCGCGCCGTTCTCGGATTCGTCGCGGACGTCCACCTTCAGGCTCGACAACAATCCGGCCATCTCGTCCCCCGGACACGAACTCGCAATCGAAGACATTATCCTCGGCGCATCGCCGCGCGCCCAAAGCGCCACGCTCGTCGTTGCGACCGTCGGGAACGCAGGCACGTTCGTCGAGCAGGCGACCACGCTGCGCATCTATGCGAACGGCAGCCTGATCGCCGAAGGCAAGGTCCCCGCGACGGTACCGAACCAGCGCGTTCAATTGGTAACCGCGTGGATTCCGGCCAATCCCGGGATCGCGCAACTCTCCGCACAGATCGATACGGTCGTGGACGATCCGTCGAAAGCGCACATTACGCGCTCGTTCACGATCGCGCGCGGCAAGGCGCCGACGCCGATCAATCTGCCGCCCGGAACGATCCGGCACAACGGCACCGATTACACGCTCGAAGACGCCGGCGGCAAGACGCTCGCGACGCTCATCCCCTCCGGCCGAAATATCGACCTCGCATCCTTCGTCAATCGTCGCGTGAACGTCGGAGGTGCGGTGACCGAAGGCGCGCTCGGCCTGCTCATGCAGGTGCGATCGATCTCGCCGGCTTCTCCTTAGTCAGCCTAGATCAATAAGTCGCGATAGCGCTCGCGCAGTTCCCGTTTGAGGAACTTGCCGACGCCCGTGCGCGGAATCGCGTCAACGAACAGCACGCGGTCGGGAATCTGCCACTTCACCAAACGTTCGCCCAGCCACGCTTGCAGCGAGGGCTCGTCAAGCGCGGCCCCTTCGCGCAAAGCGACGACCGCGACCGGCCGTTCGACCCATTTGAGGTGCGCGAGTCCGATGACGGCCGCTTCGCGCACCGAGGGGTGGCCCATGATGGTGTTCTCGAGGTCCACGCTGGAGATCCACTCGCCGCCGGATTTGACGAGGTCTTTCGAGCGGTCCACGATGTGTAGGTAGCCGAACTCGTCGATCGTGCACACGTCACCCGTCGCGAAGTAGCCTTCCGCGTCGAACACGGGCAGCGCGGCGCCGGTGCGATAGTACGAACCGGTCACTGCGGGCCCGCGCACCCATAGCTGCCCCGCGGTGCGTCCATCGTGCGGCACCGCGCGGCCGTCGTCGTCGAGAATCTTCCATGCGACGAGCGGCGTGAAGCGGCCCTGCTTGAGCAACACGTCACGCTGCTTCTCCCACGGTTCGCCTTCGAGATCGGCGTGTACTCGCGAAACCGTACCGATGGGCGACATTTCGGTCATGCCCCAGGCGTGAACCGTGCGAATGCCGCGCCGTTCGAGATCGTCGAACAGCGACGGGGGTACGGCCGACCCGCCGATCACGAGCGTGTGGAGCGTCGGCAAACGCAGATCGCGTTTCTCCAACTCGTCGCGCACGGCGAGCCAAACGGTCGGAACGCCCAGCGAAATCGTGACGCCCTCACCTTCGATCAACTCGATCAGCGAGGCGGGATCGAGCCGGTTGCCCGGCATGACGAGTTTCGCGCCGACCATCGGCGCGAGAAACGGAATGCCCCAGGCGTTGACGTGGAACATCGGGACGACCGGCATGACGGTATCGCGCTGCCGAACGCCGAGCGCGTCGGCGAGGCCACCGGCAAAGGCGTGCAACACCGTCGAGCGATGCGTGAAGACCACGCCTTTGGGATCGCCCGTCGTCGCCGACGTATAGCACAGGATCGCGCCGCTGCGCTCGTCGAGCTCGGGCCAATCGAAACGGTCCGGCTGCCGCGCGAGCATCGCTTCGTAATCCTGCGCGTCGGGAAGCGAAGCGCTCGACGGGCCCATCACGACAAACGGCCGGCGGAAGTCCGGTTTGGTCGCGAGCGCACGCTCGACCGCCGGCGCGAGCGAACCGTCCACGAAAATGAGCCGGTCGCCGGCATGCTCGAACGCCCAACAGACCTGTTCGGGGAACAGCCGGATGTTCGTCGTGTGCAGCACCGCGCCGATCATCGGCACCGCAAAATACAACTCGAGGTGGCGGTGCGAGTTCCAGCCGAAGCTCGCAACGCGGTCGCCCGGCCGAATGCCGGCCTCGACCAGCGCGCCGGCGAGCTGCGCGACGCGGCGTCCGAAATCCGCGTACGTCAACCGAACGATCGAGCCGTCGTCCTCACGCGAGACGATCGGGCGGCTCGCGTGGTTGCGCAGCGCGTGTTCGAAGATCCAGCGCACGACGAGCGGAACGTCCATCATCGTTCCGGGGGTGGTCGACGAGGGATCCAATGATGCCGGCCGTTTCGTCTGCATGGCGCGGGTCTTAGAGGAGCTTGCCGTCGTCGTCGGCCCCCAGCATGATCTTCCGGACGATGGAGATCGGGGGATCGCCGTGCGCGAGAAACTCGTCATGGAAGAGCAGCAGGGAGTACTTCGAGCCCATCTTCGTTTTGTAGTCGTCGCGCAGCTTGAGCAGCTCGAGTTTCCCGAGCGTGTAATAGCCGTACAGCGGATCCTGCGTTCCGCGCAACGCTTCGCGATGCGCCGGCTCTTCGGCCAGGAATGCGTTCTCCCGAAAAAACTTCGTGCCGTCGGCGACCGACATGCCCTGCGTGTGTTCGCGCAGACCCACGAGGTAGCGGCACTCGCGCTGCAGGGCCAATCGCAGTTGCGCCAAGCGGACGCGCGGATCGCCGTTCCCCCAGCCTTCGTCCACCATCATCTGTTCGTCGTAATGCGCCCAGCCTTCGGCAAACGAGCTGCTTGCGAGCAGGCGGCGGATGAGCGAAAGCCGTTCGTGTTTGTCGAGCGCGAAGTTGACGTAGTGACCGGGCATCACTTCGTGCAGGCTCACGATCGGAAACGCATAGTTGTTGAAGAACGCCAAATGCTGCTCTTTGCGTTCGGGCGTCCAATCGGTTTCGACCGGCGTGACGTTGTAGTACGCCTCGGTCGCGACTTTCTCGAGTGCGCCCGGCGAGTTCATGGACGCGAACGTGGTGGCGCGCGCAAACTCCGGCGTCGCGACGACCTTGACGTCGTTGTCTGGCGGCAGGGTCACGATTTTGTGAGCGATGACGAACTTGCGCAAGGCGACCAGGTCGTCGCCGGCCGCTTTCAGCAACATGTCGCCTGCCGGATGTTGCACGCCGAGCGCGGCGGCAACCGCCTCGGCCGGCTTGCTCGGGTCGATCTTCTTGGCCGTCTCGACGAAATCGGCTTTCGTTTTCGCCAGGGCCGCACTGCCGACGCGTTCGTACTGCGCGAGGGTGATCGGGGAGAGTTCCTGCAATTCGAGCATCCGCTCGAAGGTCTGCGGTCCGATCGCGTACGTGCCGGACGGATGGGCGAGCGGACCCGCTTCCATCGCAGCCACGTAGGCGCCGATAGCGGCAACGGCCGCGTCGTTCGCAGTCTTGAACTGCGCCGCAAGCGCTTTGTCGTTCACCTTTGCGACTGCTGCCGGGACGACGCTTTGGAAGAACGTCAGCGTGCCGCGCATGTTGCCGCGCGCGATCTCGCCCGTCGTGGCGTCCACCGCCGTCACGTTCTCGCGCGCGTGCTCGAGCATGGCGGGAATCTGCCGTTCGCGGGCGATCGTCGAATGCACCCGGTCTTTGAGCGGCGCAAAATCGCGCGTCAGCAAGCCGTATACCGCGCTTGAAGCCTGGCCGGTATAGAAACTCGGATCGTGACGCCAAGTCTGGCGGGTTTGCAGTTGCAGCAGGATGGATTCGAGCGACGCTTCCAGCATCCGGGCGTCGTACGAAGCGTCCGCGCCGTACGTATTGGCATCGATCGCACGGACGTCGGCGAGCGTCTTGCGCGCGAATGCGATCCGCTCGTTGAAGCCTGCTGCCGAAAGATCGGTCAACTTATCGTCGTAGGCGTGAACGCCCGTCCGGGTCGCGCGATTCGGATCCATCTTCCAGACCGCATCGAAGTACCGGGTCGCCAGCGCCTCAAGCCGCTGATCTCCGAGCGGGCGGTCGGCCGCGGCAGCGGGCAACGCGCACGCAAGCGCGGCGGTCAACGCAAGGACGCGCGATGTCGCGCGCAAGCGGTCGTTCATTTGGCTACCCCGTGGACGGCGCGCGGCTCAGTCGTCGTCGGTCTCGTGAAGGTGGAGATGCGTCCCGTCCTCCGCGTCGTCGAGCACCTCGCGAGCCTCGGCGAGGACCGCGGACGGGAGTTGCACCGATCCGTCGATGGTCCCGTCTTCGGTGAGAAACTCGATTTCGTTCCAATCTTCCCAGGTCTCGAGCGCTTCGCCCTCGATTTCCGCGGGAAAGCGCACGCAAAAACCCTGTTCGATATGGAGGCCGGAAATCATGACGCGCGTCCCGCGTGGGAAATACGTCCCGTCCTTCCATAGCGTCCCGTAGGTCGTTTGATAGTGGCTGCCGATACGCAAGGCTTCTATGGTGGCGCGGCTCCTCGGGTGAAGTCGGACGCCGGAGCGTTCGCACACGCTTCTTATCCGTTTGCCGCCGCGACTCTTTGCGCGCGGCCGGAGCGACGGAGCCGAGCATGAGCGCCGATGGTAAAGGCGCCGGCTGGAAGATCGTGCGCTCCGAAATCCTCATCGACTCGCCGCATTTGCGGCTGCGCAGCGACGACATCGAACTCCCCGACGGCTCGCTCGTCAAGGATTACTACGTGCGGGAATCGCGCGGCTTCGCGGTCGTGTTTGCGATCGCCGAAGACGAACGCGTCGTCCTCGTGCGGCAATACAAACACGGGGCAGGCGGGCGCCTGTTGGAATTGCCGGCCGGAGGGATCGACGCAGGCGAAACCGCGCTCGACTGCGCCGCGCGCGAGCTGACGGAAGAAACCGCCTACGTCGCCGGCGGTCGCGGGCTCGAGAGCATTGGAAGATTCGTTGTGGACGCGAGCAACTCGACCGCCCGCTTCGAACTGTTCCTGGCGCGCGACGCGCGGCGCACGGGTAAGCAAGAACTCGAGCGGACCGAGGACATCGAGGTCGAGTTCGCGACCTTCAAGGAGCTGCGCCGCTTCGTGAGCGACGGCACGATCGAATCCGCGCCGCAAGTCGCCGCGATCTACTACGCGCTGGATTATCTCGGCAAGATCTGATGCTCGTTCGCTAACCAGCCCGCAACTTGCGGCGAAATCGCGAGAGCGCGGACGGCAACGGCCGGCGGCACGCGTGCGGCGCGCGCAGCGTTGCGCGCAATTTGGAGAGCGAGCCGAACGGATAGACGAGACCGTCGGACACCGCGACCACGTGCGCGTCCTCACGTTGCGAGCGCGTGGACCTCGTCCACGATGACCGTTTCCACCGCACGCAAACTCTTGCGGTACGACTCCATGGCGAGCATGAGCGCGAGCGATTCCGGCGTCGTCAACAAGACGTGCGGCGGCCGTGCGATCATCAAACGCCGCTCCTCGACCGGCGTATCGCCCGTTCGCACCCCGGTGCGGACGAACGACTCGCGGATGCGCCCGCGGCGCAGCTTTCCCCGTTCGGAGTTCGGCCGTTCGAGTAACTCCATCTCCCGCAGCGGGCGGCGCAGATTATGCTCCACATCGTAGCCGAGCGCTCTCAGCGGCGAGACGTATAGGGCATACGAGCGGGGGAACAGTTCGTCGCGGTCGCGCTTTTCGGCCAAGCGGCTCATCACGGGCAAGAACGCGGCGAGCGTCTTGCCCGTACCGGTCGGCGAGGCGACCAACACGCTCTTCCTCGCGGCAGCGCCCCGCGTTGAGGTGGCGTCGCGGCCGTCAGCCGTTCGTCACACCAGGCAGCGACGGCCGGATGCAGCGTCGCGAAGGTCTCATCCACGCGAAACAGTTTCTGCGCACGCCGGTACATGCCCGCGGAGGAAAACACCCATGCATGCCTTCGTCCGGGTCACGCTGCTGTTCGCGGCGGCGTTCGTCGCTTTCATCATCGCGCTCTTCATCGTGAAGATCGTCGTCATCGCCGCCGTCGTCGCGGCACTTGCGCTCGGTGGAATCTTCCTCGCAAACTTCGTCCGAGCATTCGCGCGCATCCGGCGCGAGCCACCGCGGCTACAGCTTACCGAACGAGTCTTCGACCAGGGCTAAGTCGATCGTCAGATCCACGACCCGGTAACTGTCGGCGGTTTGGATCCGCGTCTTCGACTCGAGCGCGGCCTTACGCGGCACGAGCTTCGTCGGATCGTATTCGAGTTTGCCGTGAAGGGTGCCGCCATACGAATGGGCGCCTCCGGAACGAAATTCTTGATCGAGATCGAGCCGCACGGTGTCGGGCGCACTCGCACCGGTGACGCGAAAGACCATCTTCGAGCGATAATCGGTCCCATCGTCGGAAATCGTCCAAGAAGCCCCCACGTCGTGCGCCTGTGCTCCAACCACTCCGCGCGCGAGCAGTTGCAGAACGGCGACCTCTTCGGGGTTGACGACGGCCTCGGGCGCGTACGAAAGCCGGCCGTTCGCAAGCACCGCAACTCGCGCGGAGGGCGCGCGCCGCTCGGAACCGTCCTCGCGAATATCCACGACCAAACCGGCGTCCGGGGTCGCCGCCACGATGTCGCATACGATCTGCGTCTTGGCGGCAGTTCGCGTCTTTGAACGTGCCGTGACGTTGCCCATGTCCGGGCCGCTGCGGACCGATCCGCCGTTGCGCGACGTCGTCACGGCACTCGAGGAATGCGGGATATTGTCGAGCTGCTTTTCGAACGCATCGAGCATCGAAATGTTCGCGGTAAAGACGAGATGCCGCAGGCTCGGCAGCGACGGAGCGTCCGCGGCGCGGGCGATCCCGCCGCAGACGGCGACCGCTGCGAACAGGGCGGCCGGCCGCAGCGGGAGGTTCATTTCTTCGAAAACGAATCTTCCTTGAGCGCAAAATCGAAATGGTGGCTGACCAGCGTGTACTGGCCCATACGGTCGATCCGCGTCCGCGTTTCGACGGCGACGGTCCGCGGCACGGATTTCGTCCGGTCGAAGGCCACCTTGCCGTGCAGCGTGCCGCTGTACGCCTCGGCCCCGCGCGCTACAAATTCTTCGTCGACGTCCACCCGCTCGTCGTCGGCCGCCGGCACTGAGGTGACGTGGAAGGTCGCCTTGCTTTGTACGTCCCGCTCGCGTTTTCGATCTCCCAGGTCTCGCCGGCGGGCCGTTCCCAGGCGCCGATGACGTTGCGCCCAAGGAAACGCAACAGCACCATGATCTCTTCGCCCAGTGGCTGTTTGGGATCGAGGTTGACGATCTGACCGCGATCTTGCACGCCAACCCGCGTGGACGCCACCTTGCGCTGCGGACCGTCCTCACGGAGATCGATCACCAGACCGCCATCGGCGGTAACGGCGACGACGTCACACACGATCGTTCCGATCGCTTCTTGTCGGTCGTCGTAATGCGCCGTGTTCGCCCCCTGCGCGTCGGCGAGATCTTTGACGCCGCGCGCCTCGTGCGAATACGTGGACGCCGACTTGAAGTCGAACGCGAGATGCCGCAAGACGGGGGCTTTACCCGCTACAGGTAAGTCCTCGGCGCCGAGAGGCCCCGTCGTAAGCGCTACCAGCAGTGCAACGGACGCAATGCGTTTCATCGAGCGTGAACCTTTCGCTGCTCCGCGCAGCGGCCGACAAATCGGACGAGCACATCGTTCAACGCGGCGGGCAGTTCGTACTGCGGCATGTGCCCGCAGGGCAAAATCTCCGCCGTCGCAGACGGCACTGCCGCGGCGAGCATCGTTGCCGTCTCCACGGAGATCAGCGCATCGTCCGCTCCGGCAACGACGAGCGCCGGCAACTGCATCTCTTCGAAGAGGTCGCCCGCATCAACGCGTTCCGCCATGCCGCGCAGCATTGCGGCGGCCCCGCGCGGCTCGGTCCGCGCCATGATCGCGCTCACGTCGGCGACGATCTGCGGCCGTTCGCCATAAAATGCCGGCGCGAAGAGTTTCGGTACGAAGACGTCGAGCACTGGCTGCATGCCCTCGCGTTCCGTCCGGTCCGCGAGCGCGCGCCGCGCATCGGCTGCCTCGGGCGGATCGATCACCGTGCGGCTGCACACCAAGCCCAGTCCCAAGCAGCGCTCGGCGAACATCCGAAAGAACGCGAGGGCGACATATCCGCCGAGCGAATGACCGACGACGACCGCACGTTCGATGCGGAGCGCATCCAAGACGTCGGCGAGATCGCCGGCGAGTTGTTCCATCAAAATCGGGCCGGGCGTTACCGTCGTCGAGCCGAGAGCGCGCAGATCGAAGCGCACGACGCGCGCGCCGCCGGCGAGCGCCGCGGCTTGCGGGTTCCACGTCTCTTTCGAGAGCGGGAAGCCGTGGAGCAAGACGATCGGCGTCCCGTCGCCCTCATCGACGACATCGAATCGTGCGCCGTCGACATCGAGCAGCATCGCCGCAAATTTTCGCCCCGCGCGCTTCTCCTCCCGGTTTTCCGTCGTAATTGTTGCCAAACGGCGCCCAAATGGTGTATAACATGAACAACTACCCTGACGATGTCGAAACCGACCGTCGTCAGACGGCCGGTTTCGCGGAAAGGATGACTACCGTTTAAATGGCAGTCAGAAAGAAAGCGACCCGGAAAAAGGCCGCTGGCAAAAAAACGACCCGCAAAGCTTCCGGACGCAAGAAGAGCACCGCGAAGAAGGGCGGAGCGAAAAAGAAAGCCACTCGCAAGAAGAGCACGCGTAAGAAGGCAGCAGGCGGCCGCAAGAAGGCCGTTCGCAAAGCCGGCGCCCGTAAGAAGAGCGGACGCAAGAAGACCGCGCGTCGCAAGTCAGCGAAAAAGGCAGCCTAACCCGATCGACACGGAGAAACGGACCGCGGCAACGCGGTCCGCTTCTTTTCTTTTCTGGGAGTTACGGCGTCGCGAGCGCGGCGAAGGCCGCGACATCGTCGTCGTGCCGGATCCGGCGGCGCGGCAACTCGTAAGCGGCGGTGAGCGAACGTACGACGCCGGGGTGCTCGGTGAATGCCGCAATTATCCCGAGGCGGCGCAGCGTCGCTACCGTCGTCGCGTCATACTGCCCCGCGGGATACGCATACGTCACCGCCTTGAAGCGCGCGAGATACCGTCCGAACGTCTGGACGCAGTGGCCGGCCTCGAAGCGCTGACCGGCCGCGTCGAGCGTCGTGAGGTCGCGATGGAACGTGCCGTGACAGGCAACCTCGCTGCCCGCGGCTGCAAGCGCGCGAATTTGTTTCCAATCAAGATGACGCGGCGTGCCGACGAAACCCGCGGAAACGTAGAACGTGCCGACCGCTCCGTACTTCTTCAACAGCGGTAATGCCGTCGTTGCGGCGTCGTCGTATCCGTCGTCGAACGTCAGCACGACGGCGTGCGCGGGACGTTCGCCGCGCGCAAGGCTTTGCGCGAGTTGCGCCGCGGTGATCGTGCGAATGCCGTGCTCGCGCAAGTAGCGCAATTGCGCTTCGAAGCGATCCGGCGTAACGGTCAGATCACGTCCGACCGCGTCGCGCGGAACGACGGCGTTCACTTTGTGGTACATCAAAACCGGAACGCCCGGATAGTCTTGCGCCGGCGCCGGGGCCGCGATGCCGAGCGTCAACGCGAGACAGCCGGCGAACGCGCGCGCGTTCATCGCGTTCCCCCCTGAAGCACGGCGATCTTCCGGAACGCGATCCAGCCGCGACCGTGCGGCGACGTGCCGGCCGCCGGAAGAATGTACAACGACGACAAGGTCACGGGGGCGTTGAGGTCCGCGGGAAGACGCAGCGCTAGCCGCCGCCAGCCGAGCCAATCCACCGCCTTGGCCAACGTGAGCGCGCGCCGCTCTCCATAGCCGTTGACCAGAGCGACACGCAACAAGCCGCCGCTTCCGTCGCCGTAGACGTCCAGGGCAATCCCGAGCGGCGCACCGGGCAGCACGACGTTCGCCTCGGCGTACGCCGCCCGTTCGTTTCCGGTGAAATCGTAGGCGAGCCGAAGTTCTTGCGCGTCCATCATCAGCGTCACGCTGCCGGGCCAGCCGCGCGGAGCGGTGATGAATTTCCAGACGGACGCGGCCGGGGGCGCGAACAGCGCGAGCGGAACTTCGTGCCGGCCGACGTGGAGGACGTAGGTCGCGCGCACTCCGCCCGCAGCGGCCGAAATCGTCGCGTCGCCCTCGGCGGCTCGGTACGCGCCGCCGGCGGAGATCGAGCCGCGATCGGCGGACCAGGTCACGACGCCGCCCGTTTCGATCGGTTCGCCCGTGAGGTCCGCACCGTGTGCGGAGAAGTGCACGACGCTGCCGGCGTCGGGATTCGCAACGTCCGCCGCGATCGCGAGAGTCGCCAAACGCGCCACCGTGCGATACGTGACGTATCCCGGCGCGGCACCCGGCACGGGGAAGCCCTGCCCGTGCTGCCCCGCTTCGCGCGCCGCGCGCACCGTCCCGGGAATCGATCGCGCGAAATTTCCGGCTTCGTCAACGACGGCGCCGTCGAGATTCACGACCGCGCCGGCCAGTGCGGCGAAGGTGCGTGGGCGCAACGCGTACGTCCGTGCCGTTCCGGGGGTCGCGTCGGAGTACACGAACAAGCCGTCCGCGACGGGACGTTCGAGGCCGTCGCTGGGCGCGTTGAGCACGCCCGCGCGCCGTTCGCCCAACTCCCGCGCAACCAGCGTCGCCGACCCGCCCGAATCGAACGCCATGCCGTTGGTGGCGCCGAAGCCGAGCATCAGCGCGCCGAACTGCGCGCGCGTCAGCCCGATGGACATCGCGGCGCTTCTTCCGTCCACCGCGAACAGCAGCAGCACACCGTCGGGCGTCATTGCGGCGCCCGAAACCGGAAAGCGGCGATCGCGTTCTTCGGGCGCGGGCGCATGCGGATCGTCCACCGGCGCACCGTTTGCAATGAGAAAGGGGCCGCCGCCGACCGCCGCGGCAATCTCGCCGAGCGGCGGGTCGAGGCTCGACGAAATCTCGACGACGTCGTCCTGCCCGGGCAGACGCGCGGTCCGCAGCGCCGCCGGCCCGAAGCCGAGCATCGGCGCGCGGACCTCGAACGGCGCCGACGGATCCACCAGCGCCGTCACGCGATAACGGCCGTCGAGCGCCGTTCCCGCATCGAGCGGCGCGAGCATGGCCATCTTCACGCCGCTCGTCGGACGAACCACGCCGTACGCCGGCGTCAGCAGCGTCGCACCGCCTTGTGGCGGAAATTCGTTGATGCCCGTCAACGCGACGAGTGCGTCGCCGTAACGGACGCTGCGGCGAAAGGCGCCGTTCGCGAAGCGCACGCTGCCGTCGCGCATGACAAAGAGCGC
>JACRTZ010000225.1 GCA_014304965.1 Vulcanimicrobiota bacterium
GTCTACGAGACGAGCGACGACGGGAAGGACGTTCAAGACCGAACGTATCGCTACAAGTGGAAGCGCCCGAGCATGGCGCAAATCGACGTGCTCGCGGGTCCCGGCAAGGGCGGCGGCGCCGTCTGGACGGGTGGCGAGCAGGTCAGAGGCCATCAAGGCGGCATTTTGTCGGGGATCAAAATGTCGATCGACATTCACGACAAGCGCGCGGTTTCGCTGCGCGGCAACACGATCGCGGCAGCGTCGTTCGAGTATATGATCAAGCATTTTCTCACGACGACCGGCGCGCTCGCCGAAAGCCCCGGTCCGACGATCGACGGCATTGCAACGACGACGATCACCTTGGCCGTGGCGGACCCCAAGAGCGATGGAAACGTCACGCGAGAAGTGCTCTATCTCGGCACCGCCAAACACTTGCCGGTGCGCCGCGATGCTTTCGTAGGCACGCAGCTCGTCGGAAGCGAGACGTTCAAGGACGTGCAAACCAATACGGGCATCAAAACCGAAGACTTCAACGCCTGAAACTGCGATGGTTACCGCTTTCGTCATGTTCATCGTCGAGCCGGGCCGCGTGACGGCCATCGCGGAACGCCTGCTCGAAGTTCCGGGCATCGCCGAGGTCCACAGCGTGGCGGGTCCCTACGACTTGGTCGCGATCGCGCGCGTCAAAAAGCACGAAGAACTCGCCGATCTCGTGGCCGATCACGTGGCGCACATCGAAGGCATCGAACGGACCGAAACGCTGATCGCGTTCCGCGCGTATTCGAAACGCGATCTCGGACTGATGTGGGACGTCGGCGCGAGCGATTAAAACAGGGCGAGTTGCGCGTTTGCTTCCAAGTACTCGGCGTCAATGCCGAGGCGGCGCAAGCGCGCAACGAAATCGCGCCAGCCGTGGTTGAGCAGAACTTTCTTCGGCTGCGCGAGTTCGATGTAGCGTAAAAGCGACGGAAAGTCGGCGTGATCCGAGAGTGGAAACGCCGTATCGGTGCCGTAGCGAAACTTCATGTTCTTGTCGAGTGCCCAACCGGTCAGCGTCGCCGTGCGCGCGCTGCGGCCGCGGACGGCTTTGGGCAGCACGCGTCCCGACGGCGGCCAAACGACGATGCGCGTTCCGTCGAAGGCGTCCGCGTCGTAGTGCTCGTAGGGCGGTAACGCGACGCCCGCTTCCGTGTAAACGCTCGCCAGCGAGTGGATTGCGCCGTGAACCGTCAAGGGCAAGCCCGCGGCGCCCAAGATTGCCAGCGCTTCTTGCGCCTTGCCGAGCGAGTACGCATAGAAAATCGGAACGGCGCCGTCTTCGAGCGCCGAGCGCGCCCACGCCACCATTTCCGCGGCCACTTCGGCGCGCGGCGGAAAGACGTAGTGCGGGCGGCCGTAAGTACATTCCATCAGCACCGTATCGCACGGTTTGACCTCGGCCGGCTCGGCCGTGTACGACGGCTCGAGTTTGAAGTCGCCCGTATAGACGAAGCGCCCGCGCGCGCCTTCGATCAGAAGTTGCGCGCTGCCGAGCACGTGGCCGGCTGAAAACAGCGTCAAGCGGTGCTCGCCGAGCGACCACGGTTCGTTGAAATCGTGCTCTTCGAAGACCGTCTCGGGCCGCGGCTTGGGAAGCAGGCGGGGCTGACGGTAGGTCGCGGCCATGCCGAAGCGCTTGCGGCAGACGCGGGCGTTGTTCGTCGAGGTGACGACCACGTCGTGGGCGCGTGCGTGGTCGGCATGGCCGTGCGATACGTAACAGCGGCTTCGCGGCCGCATCGAATCGATCCACAGATCGAGATCGGCGACGTACAGCGATTTTTCAGCGAGCGAGAACATCGGAAGGTCGCACGCACGTTCGATGCTGAAACGGTCCGGCCCCTGCGCAGGTTTTAGCCAGCACATCAGGACGACGGAGAACCATGGCTCGCATATACGACAACCTCGCCGAGACGTTCGGCAACACCCCGCTCGTGAAATTGCCGCGCCTCAATGCCGGCGCCGGCGGAACGGTCCTCGTGAAGATGGAGTCGTTCAATCCGGCGGGCAGCGTGAAGGATCGCATCGGCGTCGCGATGATCGAGGCGGCCGAACGCGAGGGACGCTTGCGGCCCGACACCGTCATCATCGAACCGACGAGCGGCAACACCGGCATCGCGCTGGCCTTCGTCGCCGCCGCCAAGGGCTACCCGATCGTGCTGACGATGCCCGACACGATGACGGTCGAGCGGCGTAATCTGCTCAAGGCGTACGGAGCCCAACTGGTGCTGACGCCGGGTGCCGAGGGCATGCCGGGGGCGATTCGGCGCGCGAAGGAAATTCACGACGGCGACCCGGGCAAATATTTCATGCCGCAGCAGTTCGAAAACCCGGCCAACCCGGAGATTCACCGCCGCACCACGGCTGAGGAAATCTGGCGCGACACCGACGGAAACGTCGACGCGTTCGTCGCGGCGATCGGCACGGGAGGCACGATTACGGGGGTCGGCGAGGTCATCAAGTCGCGCAAGCCCGGCTTCCACGTCGTCGCAGTCGAGCCCGACGCGTCGCCCGTTCTCTCCGGCGGAAAACCCGGCCCCCACAAGATCCAGGGCACCGGGGCGGGCTTCGTGCCGGCGATCCTCAACACGAGCGTCTATGACGAAGTCATTCGCGTAACGAATGAAGACGCGATCGCGATGGCTCGACGGGCCGCTCGCGAGGAAGGGATGCTGGTCGGCATCTCGGCCGGAGCGAACATTTGGGCTGCGCTGCAAGTCGCGGCGCGCCCGGAGTTTCGCGGCAAGACAATCGTGACGATCGGCTGCGATACCGGCGAGCGTTACCTCTCGAATCCGGTCTTTGCGGAGCAAGAGGAACACGTCGTCGAGCCGGCGCTCGCATAGATGAAGACGACGCTCGGTCCGCGGCTCGCTGCCGCCCTGCTCGCGCTCGCGTTCGGGCTGCCGCCGATCGGCGCAGCCGCCGCGCCGCCCCAAGACGTCACCCGCGCGACGCTCGCAAACGGCTTGCGCGTCATCGTCGTGCGCGATCCGCTCGCGCCCGTCGTCACCGAAATGGTCAGCTATCTCGTCGGCGCTCAGGATACCCCCAAAGGGTTCCCAGGAATGGCGCATGCCGAGGAGCACATGGTCGCTTCGCGCGCGACCCGCGACTTGTCGGCCAATCAGATCGCGACGATCACGACGCTTCTCGGCGGCGACTTCAATGCGAATACGCAAGATTCGATTACGCAGTACTACATCACGACGCCGGCCGATTACCTCGACATCGCGTTGAAGGTTGAGGCGGCACGCATGCGCGACACGCTCAACCTGCAGTCCGAGTGGGCGCAAGAACGCGGCGCGATCGAACAAGAAGTTTCGGCCGACCTCTCGACCGCGTTCTATCGGTATTACCAGAAAGCGCGCGCGACGCTGTTCGCCGGAACGGCCTACGATCACGACGCTCTGGGCACGCGACCGTCGTTTCAACGAACGACCGGGCCGATGCTCAAGGCGTTCTTCGACGCGTGGTACGCGCCGAACAACGCGATCCTCGTCATCTCCGGCAACGTAGATCCGGCCGCAACGATGGCTCAGGTCAAGTCGATCTTCGGCGGGATAAAGGCGAAGAAAATTCCGGCGCACCCGCAGATTCGTACCTCCGCGGTGCCGGCCGGCACCGTGATCAAGGACGACAGCGATTATCCGGTGCCGTTCGCAATCCTCACGTATCGTCTCCCGGGTTACAACGCGCCCGATTTCGCCGCCACCGACGTAGCGATGGACGTGCTCGGAAGCGAGCGCGGAAATCTGGCGGCGCTCGGGTACGAAGGCAAAGCGCTGGGCGCCGGGATTCAATTTCAACCCGCGCCGCAAGGCGCTTTAGGCTTCGCCTATATCATTACTGCGCCGAACGGCGATACGGACGCGGCGTTGAAATTGATCGACGGCGTGCTCGCCGATTACGCGAAGAACGGCGTTCCGGCCGACTTGGTCGAGGCTGCGAAGCGGCGGTCGATCGCGCAGCAGCTGTACGCGCGCAATTCGATTACGGGACTCGCCTCGGCCTGGTCGCAAG
>JACRTZ010000203.1 GCA_014304965.1 Vulcanimicrobiota bacterium
CAGCTGCCGTTTCACGAGCCAGTGTTCGTGCGTCAGCATGCCGAAGCGGTCGAAGTCGCAGGTGCGGATCGCGTCGCCGATTTGGTAACCGATCTCGCGGATGCGCAATAGGTTGTCCTCGACCGCGCCGCGACCGGTCTCGAGCGAAATCCGCTGTTCGGCCAGAATATCGGTCGTCGCGCGCTGCACGTTCGTATAGTAGAGGTGCACGTTGGCCGTGAGTTCGTCGATCGCATAGTCCGGCAACGCGAGGCGCTCGACGCGCACGCTGCCGTCGCGCGCGATGTGCAGTTCGCTCAGCCCGCCGCAGGCCGCCATGTACTGGTCTTGTTTGCCGATCGGCTTGTCGAGAATGTCCAGTTCGATGTGACACGCCTCTTCGGCGATCTCGGTGCACGGCGACGGGGTCGCGCGGTAGGCGCGGATGGCGTTGAGCAGGCCGACGAGATAGCAGCTGGACGACCCGAGCCCGGTTCCGGCCGGCAAATCGGCCAACGATGAGATTTCGATGCCCTCGTGGATTTCGTGCGCCAGAAGCGCCTCGCGCGCGAGTTCGTGACGAAGTTCCTCGACGCGATCCACCGTTTCGCTCTGCGTATAATGAAGGCGAACCTTGCGATCGGCCTGCGGCACGTTGAGCAGCACGTACATATATTTGTCGATCGCCGTCGCCAGCACGTACCCGCCGTGACGCTCGTAGAAGGACGGCAGGTCGGTGCCGCCCCCCCCCAGGGTGATCCGGAACGGGGTGCGCGAGACGATCATGTACTACGTTTCGGCCGCCCCCAACCAAAAGCACACCTTCTCCGAAAAGAAATCCCGGTCACACTTTCTGGTGCCCGTCCCGAGTCCCACGCCAGGAGGGGAGGCGGCCGAATAAGTACCTCAGGAGCCTTCGGCTTTCTGGAGGTTCCAACTCATGCGTCTCGCTCGCGTCGCGTCCGCCGCGCTCTCGCTGGCCCTCCTGTGGGGCTGCACCTCGTCTTCGACGACCACGCAGTCCTCGACCACGGCCGGTTCTGCCGCCAACATCATCAAGATTGGCGTCGAGCTGCCCCTCTCCGGAGGGGACGCCTCCAACGGCATCCCGACCGACAACGGCGTGAAGCTTGCGGTGGACGAGGCCAACAAAACGGCGCCGGCCGGCTTCACGTTCGCGGTCTACGACCTGGACGATGCCGTGCAGGGCACGCACGATCCGGCGCTCGGCGCGCAAAATACCAAGACGTTCATCGCGGACGCGGCGGTGCTCGGGATGGTCGGGCCCTTCAACTCCAACGTTGCGAAGGCCGAGATCCCGCTGACCAACGACGCGCAACTGACGCAGATCAGCCCGTCGAACACGAACCCCGGCCTGACCAAGGGCGACGATGCGAAGAAATTGCGCACGTCGCACCCCGACGTGAACAGTTACTTCCGCGTCTGCGCCACCGACGACAAGCAAGGCGCGGGCGACGCGGCGCTCGCGAAGCAACTCGGCTTGAAAAAAGCCTTCATCGTTGACGACAACGAGACGTACGGCAAGGGTCTCGCCGACGTGTTCGAAGCGCAGTTCAAGAAGAATGGCGGCGCCGTCCTCGGTCACGAACACCTGACTGCCGGTCAAAAAGATTTCAAGGCGCTGCTGACCAAGGCGCGCAGCCTCGGGCCCGACGTCGTCTACTACGGCGGAACGACCGTTACCGGCGGCGGCAATCTCCGCAAGCAGATGGGCGATGCCGGCATGGGCGCCATCCCGTACGTCGGCGGCGACGGGATCAGCGATGACGAATTCCTCAAGACGGCCGGCGCGCTCGCGAACGGATCGTACTACACGGTCGCCGCTCCCGAAGTCTCGAAAATTCAAACGGCCAAAGACTTCATCGCCGCCTACAAGGCCAAGTACAATTCGGACGTCGGCCCGTACAGCGCGAACGCGTATACCGCCGCCAAGATCGAGATCGCCGCGATCGAGAAAGCGATCTCCGAGAACGGCGGCAAGATGCCCTCGCGCTTGGACGTGACCAAGAACGTCGCCGCGACCAAGAACTTCGATTCGCCGATCGGCACGGTCGGCTTCGACCTGAACGGCGATACGACGGCGCCGATCCTCACCGTCTATAAGATCGTGAACGGAAAGGCACAGTTCTTCCAAACCCTCAAGTCGTAAGTCCGGTTTGGACGTTTTCTTCCAGCAGCTCGTCAACGGGCTGTCGCTGGGGGGTATCTATGCCCTGATTGCCCTCGGCTACACGATGGTCTACGGGATCATCGAGTTGATTAACTTCGCCCACGGCGACGTGTACACGCTCGGAACGTTCTTTTCGCTCGCGATTCTGATGGGTCTCGGCGTCACGGGCGAGGTCCACGGCGCCACGCTCGTCTGGGTCGTGCTGGTCACGATGCTCGCGGCAATGATCCTGTGCGGGATCACGGGCGTGCTGATCGAGCGCCTCGCCTACCGCCGGTTGCGAAATGCGCCGCGACTGGCGCCGCTGATTACGGCGATCGGCATGTCGTTCATCCTCGAGAACGTGATGCAGCTGTGGCGCGGACCCTCGCCCGTTCCGTTTCCGCAGTTCATTCCGAACCCCACCCTGCACGTCGGCGGTGTCGAGATCGCAGCCAAGCAGATACTGGTCGTCGTGATGGCGATCGTGATGATGGCCGCGCTGCAACTCTTCATCTACCGTACCAAGATGGGCAAGGCGATGCGGGCGACGGCGCAAGACCGCGACGCCGCGCAGCTGATGGGCATCAACATCAACACGACGATCGCGCTGACGTTCCTCATCGGCAGTGCGCTTGCGGGGGCGGCCGGCTTCGTGAGCGGCGTCTATTACGGTAGCACCTGGTTCTTCGACGGCTTTCAAGCCGGTCTCAAAGCATTTACCGCCGCGGTGCTCGGCGGCATCGGCAACGTGGCGGGGGCGATGCTCGGCGGATTCTTGATCGGCCTGATCGAGGCGTTCGGAACGCAGTACGTGCCGGCCGGCGCGCAGTGGGTCAACGTCGTCGTGTTCTCGGTCCTCGTGCTCGTGCTCGTCTTCCGGCCCTCGGGGCTTTTGGGCGAATCGCTGCCCGACAAAGTATGAACGCGCGCGCGATGCGGCCGTACGTGCGCTATGCGCCGCTCTTGCTGCTGCCGCTCGTTCCGCTGGTGGACCGCAACAATTCGCACATCGACTTCTTGGCGAATGCCGGCGCGTTCATTCTGCTCGCACTCGGCCTCAACATCGTCGTCGGCTTCGCGGGCCTCCTCGATCTCGGCTACGCGGCCTTTTTCGCGATCGGTTCGTACAGTTACGCGCTGCTCGCAAGTCAGCAGTATGGGCTTCACGTGCCGTTTTGGATCATGCTCTTCGTTGCCGCGGGGATCGCTGCGATCTTCGGGGTGCTGCTCGGCGCGCCGACGTTGCGCCTGCGAGGGGATTATCTCGCGATCGTCACGCTCGGTTTCGGCGAGATCGTCCCGCAGACGTTCTTGAATCTTTCACAGTACACGAACGGGCCCAACGGCATCTCGTCGCTCGACCAGCCATCGCTGTTCGGCTACCGCTTCGGGTTCAATGCGGTGCCGTATTTCTACGTCATGCTGGGCTTGATCGCGCTCGGCGTACTGTTCGCCTCGAACTTGCAGCGCAGCCGCCTGGGCCGCGCTTGGATGGCGATCCGCGAAGACGAACTGGCGGCTCGGCACATGGGCATCAACACGACGTTCGCAAAACTGGCGGCCTTCGCGCTGGGCGCGTCGTTTAGCGGGCTTGCGGGCGTGGCCTACGCTGCCAAGCTGAACCTCGTGTCGCCGGATCAATTCCGTTTCAACGTCAGCATTCTCGTACTGAGCATGCTCGTGCTCGGCGGCATGGGCAACATCTCGGGCGTGATCGTCGGGAGCTTCGCGCTCTCGTTTATCAACAGTTTCTTGTTGCCGCAGTCCACGAATCTCGCGCACCAACTCGGGCTCAACATCGACTACACGCACTACCGCTTTATGCTGTATGGAGTCATCCTCGTGGCGATGATGCTGTTCCGGCCCGAA
>JACRTZ010000132.1 GCA_014304965.1 Vulcanimicrobiota bacterium
ACGGGCCTACGATCCAGCGTTGGGTGCTAGGGCTTGACAGCCAACACGGTATCTAGAGCGGCTCGCCTTCGATTAGGCCGAGCGGAAGATCGGCGACGACGATGCGCTTGCGGCCGACATCGATCGAACGGATGAACGCCGCAACCATGGGAACGAGCGCGCGCTTGGGACCGACCACCAAGCAGTCGTGCGCAGGCATGTGTTCGACCCCGACGACGTCGCCCAGAAGACGATCGTTTTCGTCCACGAGTTGCGCGCCGATCAAGTCGCGGTCGAAATATTCGCCCTCCGCGAGCGACTGCGTTTCGCTCGGGGCGTAGAGCGTCTTGCCGGCAAGGGCTCGCGCCGCGTCCGGATCGTCTATGCCCTCGAACGCGATCAGCAACCGGTTCTGATGCGGCCGGATGCTGCGGCAGCGCACTAGCGTGCGTCCCGCGGCATCCAGCGCATATTCGTTGCCCGTTTCAAACGGCGTCGAGCCCGCGACGATCGGTTCGCATTTGAGCTCGCCTCGGATGCCGAAGATGCCGACGAGCTTTGCGGCCGGGACGTAGTTCACGAAGTAGCGGGTTTCCGCATCGCAGCCGCGATGATGAACGCCATACCGACGCTGATGCACGCATCGGCGATGTTGAACACATAGAACGCGCGCGGCGCGATAAAGTCTACGACGAAACCGTGGATCAGGCGATCCCACATGTTGCCGATCGCGCCGCCCGCGACGAGCCCGAAGCCGACCTGGGCGAGCGGCGAGGCGCGCACGACGTCGCGCAACAGATAGCCGAGAAGCGCCAACACGGCGAGCGCTAGGGCGATCAACAGAGCCGGCCGGTCGCCGAACAAGCCCATCGCGCCGTGCTGGTTCGGGTTGAACGCGAAGTCGAGAAGACCCGGCACGATCGTTCGCCGCTCGCCCGCAGCAAATGCGCCGACCACCCACCGCTTCGTGAGGAGGTCAGCCGTGGCGGCTAAAGCCGCCGCGATGCCGATGCGTTCGAGCGTTACGGCCGTTGCTGTTCCGCGGCCGAGGTTTCCGCGGCGGGCGTCGCTTCGTCTTCCTCGTCCTCGAGTTCGTCTTCGTCAATATCGAGAATGTCCACGGTGACGCGTCCCTCGGCGGCCGCCCGGACGAGTGTTCGCAACGCTTGCGAGACCCGTCCGCCGCGACCGATGACCTTGCCAAGATCGTCGGGATCCACTTCGAGTTCGAGCACCGCTCCGCGGTCGTCGGGATGCAGTTCGATCGCGACGACGTCGGGATTGGAAACGAGCTTTTTCGCCAGGAACGACAAGAGATCGGTCGCGCGCTGGTGCGCGAGTTCGACCGGAATAGGATCGCGCTTGGGGCCCGCCTCGCGCCGGTGAAAGCGCGGACCGCCCTCGAACGTGCGCTTCTCCGGGGGACCACCGCGCGAACGGTTGCGAAAACGCGCGGGTTCGTCTTCCGGCTCGATCTCGTCGATGATCGTTTCGCTGCCGGTCGCAATCTTGCGGGCGCCGAGCGTGGACTTTCGCTCTTCTTCGGCCGTCTCGTCGCCGAAGAGGCCGAACTCGTCGTCGAAGGCGCTCATCGCCTACTCCGCCTTACTCTTGGGGGCGCGCTTCTTTTCCGGAATCGGGCCGCGCTCGACGAGACCCTTTTCCGCGAGCAGGCGCCGAACGGGATCCGACGGCTGCGCGCCTTTCGAAAGCCACGTTTTTATTTTCTCTTCATCGAAAACGATCGTCTTGGGCTCGGTACGCGGATTGTAGTGACCGACGATCTCGATGAAACGGCCGTCGCGCGGCGAGCGCGCGTCGGCAACGACAAAGCGGTACGTCGGCTGTTTTTTCGCGCCCATGCGGCGCAAGCGTATTTTAACCATGGGAAGTGTGCGTTTCTCTTTCGGGGGATAGACGGAGGCCGCTAACGCGCGGAGCTTCCGAAGGGGAAGCGGGGCCGTTTGGACCCGCCAAATTGTTTCATCATCGTGCGAGACGCCTCGAAGTTCTTGATGAGCCGGTTGATCTCGGAAACCTCGCTCCCGCTGCCGAGCGCGATGCGCCGCCGGCGCGAAGCGTTGAGCACGTCGGGCCGCCGGCGTTCGAGCCGCGTCATCGAGCAGATGATCGCTTCGATCCGGCCGACCTGGCTTTCGTCGATTTCGGCATCCTTCGGGATCAGCTTGGACATCCCGGGAATCATCTTCGCGATCTCGGTCATCGAGCCCATCTTGCGGACCTGGCGAAGCTGCTCGAGAAAATCGTCAAGCGTAAAATCGTTCTTGCGCAGTTTCTGCTCGAGCGCTTTGGCCTGATCCACGCTGTAGGCGCTCTGGGTTTTCTCGATGAGGGTCAGCACGTCGCCCATGCCGAGGATCCGCGAGGCGAGGCGGTCGGGATGGAAGGTCTCGAGCGCCGAGAGCTTCTCTCCGACGCCGACGAACTTGATCGGCGTACCGGTGACCGCATAGATGGAGAGCGCGGCGCCGCCGCGGGCGTCGCCGTCCATCTTCGTCAGAATGACGCCGGTCAGCCCCAGACGTTCGTGGAATCCTTTGGCGACGTTGGTTGCTTCTTGACCCGTCATCGCGTCGGCGACGAACAATATCTCTTTGGGCTTGACGGCGGCTTTGATGTCGGCGAGTTCGGTCATCAGCGCATCGTCGATCTGCAATCGCCCGGCCGTGTCGATGACGACCGTCGAGATGCCGAGCCGACGCGCTTCTTCGACTGCGCGCCGCGCGATGCCGACCGGGTCGCGACTCTCGTCGGCAAACACCGGCAAGTCGATCTGCTTACCGAGCGTTTTCAACTGGTCGATCGCCGCCGGCCGATAGACGTCGGCCGCCACCAGCAACGAGCGCCGGCCTTGCTCCTTGAGCCGCAAGCCCAGCTTTCCGGCATGCGTCGTCTTGCCGGAGCCTTGCAGGCCGACCAGCATGATTACCGAGGGGGGCGCATCCGAGAATTGAAGGCGCGCGGCCGCGCCGCCCATCAGCGTCACCAATTCGTCGCGGACGATCTTGATGACGGACTGGGCCGGCGTCAGCGAGGCCAGCACGTCGGCGCCGACGGCCTTGTCCTTGACCTTGGCGACGAAATCTTTGACGACGCCCAAGTTGACGTCGGCTTCGAGCAACGCAACGCGAACTTCGCGCGCGACGTCGTTGACGTCGGATTCGGTCAGCCGCCCGCGGCTATTGAGGCGACTGAAGATCGCCTCGAGCCGTTCTCCGAGCGCTTCTAACAATTCAGTGCAGACCTACGACTTGGGAGCCGTCTCGTCGATCTTGCGAACGGCGTCGCCGACCGTCTTGATCTTCTCGGCTTCTTCGTCGGGAATGTCGATGTTGAACTCGGCCTCGAACGCCATGACGAGCTCGACCTGGTCGAGCGAGTCCGCGCCCAGATCGTCGGTGATCGAGGCTTCCATCGTCACTTCGGCTTCGTCGACGCCCAACTGGTCGACGATGATCTTCTTCACTTTGTCAAACGTGGTCTGTGTGTCCGCCATGTTCTCCTAACCTATCGGCTGCGCTCGTTATCGAGCTGGTTACATTACAAAGCCGCCGTCAACGACGACCGTTTGGCCGGTCACGTAGCGCGCGGCGTCCGAGCACAAAAACGTTACGACCCCACTGACGTCCTGCGGCGTGCCTGCGCGACCCAAGGGAATGGTCGCGAGGAACTGGGCACGCGCCTGCTCCGAGAGCTTCTCGATGAAGCCGGGCGCGACGGCGTTGACTCTTACGTTCCGTGAACCCAATTCCTTCGCCGTGGATTTTGCGAGACCGAGCAAGCCTGCTTTCGCCGCCGCGTAGGCCGCTTGCCCCGCGTTTCCCGTCAAACCCACGATGGACGAGATGAGAACGATCGAGCCGGCGCGCTGCTTCATCATCGGCTTCGCTACCGCCGTACAGAGGTAGAAGGCCGATTTCAGATTGACCGACAGCATCTTTTCGACGTCGTCGGCCTTGGTACGGACCAGCAGACCATCGACGGCTTGACCGGCGTTGGCCACCGCGAAAT
>JACRTZ010000021.1 GCA_014304965.1 Vulcanimicrobiota bacterium
GGAAAGCGAGCAGACCCCTTAAAGGTCTCGGGAGTTCGAATCTCCCCCTCTCCGACGCGCATGGATGCGCTAGTGTCGCGAAATCCACGGATGGATGTGAGCGACCGAAATCCATGGATGGACAAGTGTCGCGGAGCGCATGGATGCGCGAGAGCGACCGAAGCCCACTACCTTTTATGTGATTTGTGATGAGCTGCGAGCCACACGTCGAACGACGCGCGGGCGCTGCCGCTCAACATCGAAAGGCCGTCGCACACGTCGCGACCGAGCCGGCTGCCGAGCGTAGCTCGCGGTCCGTAGTTCGCGTCGATTACGACGCGCGCGGCGAGCAAGGCCGCGCGAAGCGGCTCCTCGATTTCGGCGCCGGGCGGCAGCGTCGAAAGCACGACGTCCACGGGCTGGCCGGCCCACACGCGTACTTCGAAACGCGCCGCAACGTCGCGCGCGCGGCTCTCGGTCCGATTCCAAACGCGAACCGCCGCGCCCGCAGCGGCGAGCGCGTAGAGGCCGGCGCGCGCCGTGGGTCCGGCACCGAGCACTAGGATCGTCCCCGCGTCGCGCGGCTCCGCCGAGGCCGCGAAGCGCACTGCCGCAATCGCGCCCGCACCGTCCGTATTCGTCCCAAACGGGCCGCCCGACGGTTCGTCAATGTCGAAAACGACCGTGTTAACCGCACCGACGGCGAGGACGATCTGGCTCTTGCGATCGCACGCAAAGTACGCTTCTTCTTTTAACGGCGTCGTCACGTTGAGCCCGCAGAAACCGCGTTCGCGCAGCGCCACGATCGCATTCTTGCCCTCGCGCGCGGGAACCGTGATACGCTCGTAACTTCCAACGATGCGTTCGCGATCCATAAACGCTCGCTGCAACACCGGGCTGACGCTGTGCTCGACCGGATCGCCGATCAGCGCTAGCCGCAAGGCTCCGGCATTCAAGAAGCGAGCAGCTCCTTGAGGCTGCGCAGCACGCGCGACGGCTTGACGCCGAGCGTTTCGGCGGGCGCGTTCGAACGGTTACACCAGTGCACGGTGAAGCCAAACTCTCCCGCACCGAGCGCGTCCCACGCATTGGAAGAAACGAACGATATCTCGCTTGCCGGCCGTCCGAAAAATGCGACGGCGAGTTCGTACACTTCGGGGCGCGGCTTGTAGGCGCGAACCGCGTCCACCGATAGCATTCCGTCAAGCAACGGCGCGAGACCGCACGCTTCGAGCGTGCGGCGGATCGCCTCCGGCGTGCCGTTGCTCAGCACCGCGAGTTTCCAGCCGCGCTCGCGCAGCGCGGCGAGCGTCTCGGCAGCGTCGGGGTATGCCGGCAGGTAATGCCATGCCTCGATCGCGGCCGCACGCGTTTGCCGATCGAGCGACAGGCCGTAAAGCGCGCACGTATAGTCGAACGAGCGCTCCGTGACGACGTCGAAGTTTTGATAGCGGACCATCATCGTCGACAAAAACGCGTACTGCAACTGCTTGGCGCGCCAGCTCTCGACGAAAACCTGCGGCGTTTCCGTATGGCCGGCGAAGCGCTCGTGAAGCGACGTGAAATCTACGAGCGTCCCAAACAGATCGAAGGCAATCGCGCCCGCGGAATTCACGACGCTTTGCGGCGCGAGCGCCGCCCGAGCACGAGACGCTCCAACAGCCGAAGGATCTTGGTCCCGTGCCAGTCGTGCGGAACGAGCGGGTGCGTGAGGATCGAGTGCAGGCCGACGAGTTTGGCGCCGAGGACGTCGGTAAACAACTGGTCTCCGACAACGACCGTAGCCGACTTCGGCGTGCCGAGCAGTTTGAGCGCGCGCAAGAAACCGCCGGGGAGCGGCTTGAGCGCCGCGGACACCGTCGGGACCGACAGCCGGTCGCCGATCCGAACCACGCGCGTCGTGAAGTTGTTCGAGACGAGCACGATCTTAAAGCCGGCCTCTTTCGCTTGGGCGATCCAGGCTTCGTCGGCCGGCATGAGGTCGTCGCGGCCGTAGCCGACCAGGGTGTTGTCGAGGTCGACGATGATGCCGCGCATCCCCAAGCCTCGAAGGCCGGCGAGCGAGACCTCGCTCAGCGAATCGGCAAACGCATCGGGGCGAAGCACGAGCCAGCGTTTCAGCGATGCGGCGCCCGTCCCCGCTATCCACCGAGTTCCGGGTCCCGGGCTCACAGCCCGGCGGTTGGTTGCGTCGGGATCTGCACAACTTTGTTTAGTTTTGGACAAGCGGCCCACCGTCCGTGCTCAAGGAGCTTGGAAATGCTCTCCACTATATCTTGTGTCCGGCCGCGGCCCGCGGTACTATAGAAGGTACCGAATCACTCCGCGCCCGTTCGTTTATCGAACAGGTGTTCGATTATCCGACGGCAAAATCCCCGATGCTGGAGGTCCCCGCTGATGCCCGAAACCGAGCCCGCCGCCTCCCTTCCGCAAGGCCTCACGGAGCCGTCGTTCGATCCGAACGCGCTGCGCGTTCTCAACGAACGGTACTTTGCGAAGACCCCGGAGGGACGGCTCGAGACGCCGACCGAGTTTTTGTGGCGGGTCGCATCAGCGATTGCCGAGCCCGAGCGCCGGTACGCACGCGCGAATGGCCGCGACGAAGAAATGGTGGTCGCGCAAACCAGCCGCGAGTTCTACGACATGATGAGCCGGCGGGACTTCATGCCGAACACGCCGTGCTTGGTCAACGCCGGACGGCCGCTCTCGATGCTGTCGGCCTGTTTCGTGCTACCCGTCCCAGACTCGATCGAGGGCATCTTCTACAATTTAAAGGCGATGGCGCGCGTTCAGCAAGGCGGCGGCGGAACGGGCTTCTCGTTCTCGTCCCTGAGGCAAAGCGGATCCGGCGTCGCCACGACCGGTCGCGATGCATCGGGGCCGGTGTCGTTCATGAAAGTGTTCAACGCCGCGACCGACTCGATCAAGCAAGGCGGCGTGCGGCGCGGGGCCAACATGGGCGTGCTGCGCGTGGACCATCCCGACGTTTTCGATTTCATGCGCTGCAAGAAAGAGCTTGATTCCGAGAACCGCGCGCTCTGGAACCGCTTCTCGGATTCTGGGACCTACACGGAAGCGCAGCTCCAGCATCTCAAGCAAGAATTGCTGCAAACGCAAATCAACAATTTCAATATTTCGATCGGCGTCACCGACAAATTCATGGCGGCCGTCGAGAGCGGCGGCGATTTCGAGCTGATCGACCCGCGCACGAAAGAACCGGTCCGCACCGTAGCCGCGAGCGAGGTCTGGGACGCAATCGTTGACGGCGCTTGGCAGAACGGCGAGCCCGGCGTCATCTTCCTCGACCATCCCGACGCAAATCCGCTGCCCGGCCTGGGCCCGATCGAAGCGACCAACCCGTGTGGAGAGCAACTGCTGCACGGCTACGATTCGTGCAACCTCGGCTCGATCAACGTCGGCCACTTTTACGACGCGGGCGCGAAGGACGTGGATTGGGAGCGTCTGGCGGGGACGGTCGAAACCTCCATTCGCTTCCTCGACAACGTGATCGACGCGAACATCTATCCGCTCGACGAAATCGGGGCGATGGTCACGAACAATCGGCGCGTCGGACTCGGCATCATGGGATTCGCCGACCTCCTCATTCAGATGGAAGTCGAATACGGCTCGACGCAAGCGATCGCGTTCGCCCAGAAATTGATGAAGTTCATCCAGGAGAAAGCCGAAGACACGAGCGAGACGCTGGCGCGCGAACGCGGCGACTTCCCGAACAAACATCTCTCGGTCTGGGCCGACGATGCGAGGCCGCGGCGCAATGCGGCGCTGCTCTCGATCGCGCCGACGGGGACGATTTCGATGATCGCCGGCTGCTCGTTCGGTTGCGAGCCGTATTTCGGCATGGCCTACACCAAGCACGTCATGAAAGACGCCGAAGGCCGGCCGCAGCACCTGTATTACGTCGTGCCACTCTTCGAAGAGATCGCCAAAGACGATGGTTTCTACTCCGAAGAACTCCTCAGCAAGGTCGAAGAGAAC
>JACRTZ010000002.1 GCA_014304965.1 Vulcanimicrobiota bacterium
GGTATCGCCCGAGGAAGCAAAGACGGCGATGCCCTCCGCGACCAGCGAAGCGAATTCGGTCGGCCCAAAGCCCACGCCGTTCGCGTTGAAATTAAATCCCTTGCCTTGCGGCTCGCCAATGCCGAAACTCATCGAAATCACATCGGCCTGGTTGTCGCCGATGGCTTGTTGAATTTCGTCGTCGGTTTCGTTGATGCCGATCGCGGGTGCGGCCGCCGGCGCACCGCCCGTGCCGCACGGCGTTCTCGAATTACATTCGTTGGGATTGTACGCGATGTAGAACAGCACGTTCGCGTCGGGAGCGAGGGTCGAAGCCTGTTCGGTGTCGAGTTGCGCTTCGATGTCTTCGGGATTGCAGGCCGGCAGGGTTCCCTTGCAATTGATGTTCGTCACCGGCGGCGGCGTCGCCAAGCCGGTCGAATACGATCCGCCGGGCGAGCCGTTGCCGGGCGACACGTTCGCGTCGGTGCCGAAGACTTGGCGAATCGCACCGCTGCCGCCCAGACCGTATAACACTTTGAAGTCGGCGACGTCGCCGATCGCAATGCGCGGATCGCCGTCCGTAATCGGCCCGGTGGCGATGATGCCGACGTTGATACCGCGCCCGGTGTAGCCCGCGTTCCAGGCGCCGGTGAAATCGAAGACATTCGCGATCTGGCGCGGCGTGAGTCCTTGCACGAGCGCGTTGCCGGCGCGCACCGGAACGAAGGCGCGCTGGTTCGCGGAATAGCCGGCGAGCGCGCCGAGGGCGGCGATGTGAACCGCTGCCGACGGATGCGGGGCGGTGGCCGGCGCCACGAACACGACGTCGCCCTTCCGGTAGTACGCGAACGTCGTTCCAAGCGCGCGTTCGAGTGCGGGCTGCGGGCCGCGCGCGCGGATCATCTGCCGCTGAGGATAGGTTTTCGTTGCGATGCCGAAGCTGCGCAGCGCCGCTGCGGTCGCATCGTAATCGTCCTTGATCGCGCCGAAGCGATCGCCGAGCTCCTCGGGCCGCAACCATTGGCGATAGAGTGGGGACAACGGATCGCTCACCTGTGCTGCATAATTCACGAGGCCCGCAGCGTCGCGCATGGTAACGAAAACATCCACGCCGAGCGAGTCGAGCGTGGCGGGTCCGAGATATTGCGCGTCCGTCAGCAGATCGGCGCCGTATGCGACGTCGCTGCTTCCCCGCTGCGGAGCCACCGCCGCAATTGCGCCGGCCGACGAGGCCGGGACGTTTTTCCCCCCGCCGCTGCAGGCGGCAAGCGCGGCCGCGAGGAGCGCCGCCAAGGCCGCCGCCTTCGTCAAGGGATTCATTGCGGCACCCCTTTTCCGGTCGCAATGCGGCGAACGGTTTCGAATAATTGCCGCTGACGTTCGTTACGCCGCCGCTCGGCGCCGAGCGCAAAGATCGAACTCGCGTTTTCCACGACCCACGAACGAGCAGCAACGGACTGCGTCGAGCGCGTGCGCGCGGAGATCTTGACCGATGTGCTGACCAGCCCGAGCGTCGTCATCACGGTTTGGGTCGTATTGGGAATCGTACCCCCGCCGAAGATGGCCGTCCCGTTCGTAAACGAACTGGAGACCGCGCCGCTGTAATCGTAGAAGGATTTCAGCACGTCGCTCAACTGCACGCAAACGGGACCGAACAGCGGCAGCGTATAGGACGTACGCGAGATCGACTCGACGGTACCTAAGACGGTGTCCACCCGCGTCGTCGTCTGCACGAGCGCGTTGGCCGTCGCTCCGAACGACGGAGGAACGTTGCACGCGCCGGGAATCGCGGTGCTGCCGTTGTTGCGGTCGGACTCGCTATAAAGCGGAAGCGAGTACCATTTCTGCGAGGTGCGATTGAGAACTCCGCCGCTGGACAGCACGATCTTGATTGCGATGTTGCCAACGACGTCCGGCGCAGAGAAGGTGAGCACGGTATTCGGCGTCGCGCCGTGTGGGAATGAGTAGGTTCCCGAGCCGTCGGCGTTCTCGGTGATGCTCGACGTCAGCGCAGCCGCCGCGCCGGCAAGCGATCCACTCGGATAGTTCGTCGTGTCGCTGTACGTCCCGTTGTCGAAATACGTCCGCTGCGACGTTTGGTTGGTCGTGGACGACGTCTCGCTCAGCCGCTGACCGGGTCCGTTGGTCCAACTGTCGCCGGCGACTTCGGGCAGGCGGTCGAGAAGAATCGAGGCCGCTCCGCTCGCGCCGTATTGAACGTTTAACCCTTCGCCGAACGAATCGAGCGAGGCGTATCCCCAACTGACCAGATTCGTGCCGGTACCGCTTGCAACCGCCTGGTAGTAGGCGTCGGTGACGATCATGGATTGCTGGAGCGGCGTCGTGTCGGTTTCGCTCGTCTTCACGTCGAACAGATTCGTTTGACCGTTGAACGTTGCGCCGCCGATGACGTTGACGTTTTGCGTCACCGCAGCCGCCGAAGTCGAGGTCGGATTCGGCACGCTGGTGGTCGAAATCGTGGTCGTCAGCGTCGTGCCGGAATAACTGTACGTGTCGCCGTTACCGAGCGGCCGAGTAGCCACGTTGAACGCGGTCGGCACCGGAGTCGGCGTCGCCGTTACGACCGGCGTCGGGGCCGGCGTGGGTGCGCCGGGGACCGGCGTTTGCGCGGGGCCGGTAACGACGGGCGTTGACGATCCACCGCCTCCACCGCCAGAACACGCCGTCAACGTCGCAGCCGCTGCAATCAGAAGACGCAGGAGCCCCCGCTGGTAGGACAGAGACACGCGAACCCCCGGCCAAACAAAATCAGGTGTGATTGAAACGGAAACCCGCGATCACGCACACGTGGTTCCACTTGCACGCGCAGGCGTCCTATCCTTAACGCCGCAAGCTGGGAATGCACTGCGTCCGGAGCGCGCGGTTGCGCGCTACGGACGCCGGCGCATGTCTAGGGCTGCTGAGAACCTGCCGCTTGCCGGAGGAACGAGGCAGGCCCCATTGCGTGGCGCGCTTCGCGGCGCACGACGTGCGTCAGGTCGCTGGCGTCGCTGCCCTAGGTAGCACTTGCTGCGAATCCGTGTGACGAAATTTCACGTTCGAGCAAGGGCGCCTTTGCGTTGCCGAGCGAGCGACGGAAGTCCATCGTCTTTTTCAGCACGCCGCACGAGCGGCCGGCCGCGACGCCGTACGTTTGGTTGATGCTACTACCGGCGAGCACCCCGAACGCGGCGCCGCTCGTTGCCGAGAAGTCGCTGATTGTCGAATTTCCGTTGGCCGCAAACATGTCGGTTGCATTGAACGCCATGCCGTAGGGTGAGTTGAGCGAGTTGCCGGAGACGGTCCGCACGAATCCGAGAGTCGTTTGATCGAACTCGCTCAGCGTATTCGCGCCGTTGTTGGCAGCGTACACGTTCAGGCCGACGGCAGCAAGGCCGAAGGGCTTGTTGAGGCCGTTGCCCGAGATCGAGCCGATGTATGCGTCGTTGTTGGTCGGGTCGAAGATCGCGATCGTGTTGTTGAAGTAGTTGCTCGCGAAGACTTTATTGACGCCCACCGCGATGCCGCCGGCATATGGGGTTGACGTAAGGGCCGGCAGTGCCGCGAACTGGTTGTTGGTATCGAAGCGGCTGATGCCCTTGCCGCCTTGCGCGTCGAGGTTGGCGACGTAGAGGCGGCCTTCGTTGCCGACGCCGACTCCGTAAGGCGCGTCGATGCCGTTGCCGGAAAGAATGCCCATCTTCACGTTCGTCGCCGCGTTGAACACGCCGACCGTGTCGTCGTTCCAGTTACCGACGTACAACTGCTGTTTGATGCGGTCGTAGGCGACGCTGACCGGACCGTTGACGCCGCTGCCGCTAATCGTGCCGAGCTGCGCGTGGGTCGAGGCATCGAGGATGGCGATGTTGTTGCTGCCGTAGTTCGCGACGTAGATCGCGTTCGGGCAGTCGGCCGGCGGCGCCGGCGGCGACGATGGAATCGGCGGCGAGCACCCGATGGCGGCGCCGTAGGGGCTCTTCATACCGG
>JACRTZ010000151.1 GCA_014304965.1 Vulcanimicrobiota bacterium
TCGTAATGCGGCGCCTTGTCCGCAAACGAACTCGCGTCGCTTTCAAGAGCGAATGCCGGCTGTTTCGGCGCGAACGTCAAGTTGCGATAGTGGCCTTCGCCCATCATCGACGTGATGTGGCCGTTGGACGACGTGCGAATGCGCAACGCGTCGAGCTTCTTGTCTTTCGCTTGATTTGCGAACGCGACGTACGCGCCGTCGTGCGCGATCGCGTACTCGCCCACGCTCTTCGTGCGGTATTCTTTGCCGCTCGGCAAATCGCGCACGACCAATTCGGTGCCGTCCTCAATCTTGTGCAGATCGTCCGGTGACGCGCTCGGCGACGGCGTCGCGCCGGTCGCTGGCAGCGACGGTCCGGGCGAAGGTCCGAGTTCGGGCGGTGCGGTGCCAACCGGCGCCGCGAGTGGCACGCGTACGTTGGGCGCGGCGCTTGCCGGGGCGGCGACCGGCGGACGCATCACCTCGGGCGCCTCGGCCGGAACGATCAGCGGCGGAGTCGCGCGCGGCGACGGTGCGCCGCTCGGTTTCGGCGACGGGCTCGGCGCTTCGAACGCAAACGCGATCGTCGTCGTGCCCGGATCGGCCGGCACCTTGACGGACTTTACGCGCTCGAACGTCGTCGTCTTACCCGTCGCGAGTTCCAAGATGCCGAGACCGCTCTTCGGCTGCTCGGCCGGCAATTTGTGCTCGCGTTCGGCCTTGTGAATGTCGTCGTTCTTCGCGCGAATCGTGTACACGACGAATTTCGAATCGGCAGTAAACACGGGCGAGATGCCGCGCTCTTCGCGCGTTTCTTTACCGGTCGCAAAATCGCGAACGACGAGCACCGGGTCGCCGTCCTCCGGCACGAGCGCATACGCGATCCAGTTGCCGTCGTCGGATAACTTCGTGCCGCGAACGAGATTCCACGAATCGTACGCCTTGTAATCGATCGGAATCTTCGCGTCCGGCGCGGCGGCGTGCACGCGGACCGGCTGCACGAGCCCGGCGGCCAATGCAAAGAATAACGACAGCGAGACGAAGCGGCGCATAGCGGGCCATACGCGCCGCGGCCGGGCCGCTCCCGTCCTTACCGGCGAACTTGGCTAGTGGTCGTGGTCGTGGTCGTGGCCCTTGGTCTTGCCGTTGGTGTGCGTGAGCGCCATCGCCGCGCCGACGGCGATCGCGTCTTCGACGAGCGCGACGACGGGTGCCGGTAGGCCGGTCCGGGTCGGCGCCATCATGCGCACGGAATATCCGGCAACCGATGCGCCGAGCGCCGCGACGGCGCCGAGCGCGAAGCCGATTTCCGGCCGGGCGTCAAGGCGTTTGGCGATGAGCGCACCCGCCACGCCGCCCATCAGCGCGCGAAAGGCGAGCGAGGGCGCGGTCAGGCGCGAGGGCGCCTTGGGGTGCTTGTCGCCGGCGAGTTCGCCGAGCGCGGCCACGCCGAGGGAGACGGCCACGGCCGCTCCGCCGCGCAAACCGAGCGCCGCGGCCGGCGTCATCGAGCGCAATCCCGAGACCGCACCCAGGGCGGCGGCGCGAGCGTACGCGCCGTTGGGTCCAAAAGCCATGCGAAAATCGTCCTCCACCGATGTTCTTCCCACAAACGGCCCGGACGCTCGGAAAGAGTAAAGGCCTTCGTCGCGCCGAACATTCCGGTCCCGAAACCCTGCAGCCCGCCGATTCGGCACGAGGCCCCTATGCAGTTGACCGACGCGCAAATCGCCCAATTCGATCGCGACGGATTCTTACGTTTCGAAAATCTCTTCTCGTCGCCCGAAATCGGACACATTAAAGAAGAGTTGGCGCGGGTTTCGCAAGTGGACAGCGATGCCATCATCCGCGAACGCACCGGCGCCTTGCGTACAGTCTACCGCTCGCACGAACCCGACGGCCCGACCGCGTCGTCCGCCTTCTACCGGCTCGCGCGCACGCCGCGATTTTTGCGCCCGGCGCAGCAAGTGCTCGGCGACGACGAACTGTACATCTACCACTGCAAGGCGAACATCAAGCCCGCGATCGACGGCACCGTGTGGCTATGGCATCAAGACTACGGTTACTGGCAGCACGACGGCGTTCCGACGCCCAACATGGCGACCTTCCTCGTCATGCTCGACGACGCGAGCGAGATGAGCGGCTGTCTGTACTTCATTCCCGGCAGCCACAAAGGCCCGGTGCTGCCCGCATACAAGGACGAAACGACCACATCGTATCCTCAGTGGGCGATCGAGAAGAAGACCATGATCGAGGTGCTTGCCAACAGTCCGAAGCCCGTTGCGATCGAAGGCGGTCCCGGCACCGCGGTCTTGTTCCACTGCAAAATGATTCACGGTTCGGGCCACAATCTCGCCGGCCACGATCGCTGGCACTGCTACATGGCGTATAACCCGTCGAAGAATCGTCCCAATCCGATTCCGAAAAATGCGCGCCCCGATTACGTCGTGTCGCAGAACTACGCGCCCCTGCAACTGACGGAGAGCGACTCGCTGCGCGAGCCCGTCCCTGCGTAACGCCTCGCTGCGACGTATAGGGTTTGCCGGACTCGGCATCATGGGGTCGCGCATGGCGGCGCGACTCCTGGAAGCCGGTTTTGCGTTAACGGTCTGGGATCGCGAACCGCGCACGATGGTCGCGCTCACCGCCGCCGGCGCGCGCGGCGCGAGCGAACCCGCCGAGATCGTACGCGATGCCGACATCGTGATCACGATGTTGTGGGACGACGAGGTGGCCGAAGCGATCGTGGAACGCACGCTGATTCCCGCTGCCCGCGAAGGCACGACGTTCATCGAGATGACCACGCTGTCGCCCGCGATGCAGATCCGGCTCGCAGCGGCCGCCGACGCGCGCGGGTGCTCGTTTCTCGAAGCCCCGGTCACCGGCAGCAAAGAAGCCGCGGCGAACGGCGAGTTGACGGCGCTCGTCGGCGGCCCGCCCGAATTGCTCGAGCGGCACCGCGACGTGCTCGAGGCGATGGCGTCGAAGATTCTCTACGTCGGGCCGAACGGCTCGAGCGGCGCGCTGAAGCTCGGCAACAACCAGTTGATCGCTCTGCTCGCGGCGGCCTGGGGCGAGGCGCTCGCGACCGCACTTGCGGGCGGGGTCGATCGGCGCCTCGCGCTGGACATGTACGCGAGCACCTTCTCGCGCGTCGCGATGATGAAAGCGCCGACCGTGCTCGAACGCGATTTCTCGCCGCACTTCACCGTTGACGCGCTGCTCAAGGACATGCACGCCGCGCTGCGCACGGCCGACGCTGCGGGCCGGTATTTGCCGGTGCTGCGCGCGGTGCTCCCGATCTTCGAAGCCGCCGTGCGCGACGGCGATGGCGCCCAAGACTTTTCCATCATCGTCGATCGCATTTCAAGCGACGCACCCGTACTCGAGGAGGTTACCAGATGAGCGATTCAGAGAACCGTATCGACCGTTCAGAGTTCTTGCGCCGCACGGGTGCGCTCGGCATCGCCGGCGCCGCGACCCTCGGCTTCCCCCTACTCGAAACGCGCGCGGCGGGCGCGCGCCCATTGTCGCCGCCGCGCGACGTCATCGCCGCCGGCGGTAACGCCACCGTCCGGCTCGGCTACGTGGACTCTTTCTCAGGCGTGTACGCGACCGCCGCAGCCTCGCAAGAGACCGGCATTCGGCTTGCGATCGAACAAGCCGAGAAAAAGAACTCGCGCATCAAGTACGAGCTGATGAAAGGCGACGACACCTCGGCGGCTGCAGTCGGGACGAACGAAACAAAGCGACTGATCGGCCAGGAACACGTGGACACGATGATGGGCGGCCTTTCGTCCGCGGTCGGCCTCGCGATCTCGGCGACCTGCGAAGAGAACGGTTTGCTGTTCCTCGCGATCGGCACGCACGACAGCAACATCACGGGCGCCAAGGCGAACAAAGTCACCTTCCGCACCTGTCCGAACAACTCGATGCTCGCCTCCGCGGTCGCGCCCGAAATGCTGCGCGCCGGCAAGCGCTGGTACTTC